>NZ_JBICMC010000022.1:0-113058 GCF_043106005.1 Pseudomonas sp. GLN_2
ATGCCGGTTCACGGCGCCAGCCCGATCCCCCGCAAGATCACGCTGGTCACCGTGTGATCGAAGAGGAGTGCGTAGGCTGCAACCTGTGCCAGATCACCTGCCCGGTGGAAAACTGCATCGAAATGGAGGCACAGGACACCGGCAAGCCGTACCTGAACTGGACGCAGGATCCGCGTAACCCCTACCGTGAGGCCAGTTGAAGCGGGTCACCGCTCTCACTCCAGATTCTAATCCCCCATCAAGACACAAGCGGCCTTGTGTCGCGAAAGGACCGCGAAGCGGTCCCAAAAGTCTCAGCTTCAATCAGGCTGCTTGTCGACCCACTTCGGCGCCACCGGCGCGATGAAACGGTCCATCCCGTCCAGCAGCTCGTTCGGCTGCTGCCCCAGCAGTAACATCGCCCGGTGTTGCGGGCGCACGAAGCCTTCTTCGACGATATGGTCGAGGAACCCGCCCAGCTTGTCGTAGAAACCGTTCACATCCAGTAGCCCGAGTGGCTTGGCGTGATAGCCCAGCTGCCCCCAGGTCCACACTTCGAACAGTTCCTCCAGCGTACCCAGCCCTCCCGGCAAGGCAATGAAGGCATCGCTCAGCTCGGCCATGCGGGCCTTGCGCGCATGCATGCCATCCACCACTTCCAGGCGGGTCAGGCCTTTGTGGCCGACTTCAGCGTCCAGCAGGCTCTGTGGAATGATCCCGACCACTTCGCCGCCGGCCGCCATGGCCGCGTCGGCCACCACGCCCATCAAGCCGACCGCGCCACCGCCATACACCAGGGTCAAGCCACGGCGGGCAATGGCCTGGCCTAGCGCGACGGCTGCTTCACGGTAGGCAGGGTTGGCGCCCATGCTGGCGCCGCAGAACACACAAACGGAACGTACGGGCATTGCTCATCTCCTGTCACTCAGGCGCACAGGGTACGGCGCATGCCCGTCGCTTCCAAGGCCGGGTTCATTCTGGTCGGGAGAATTCGCAGATGGCTCCTGTGGCGCCGTGGGCGTAGGCAGCGAGCAGGCTATTGAGGAAGTTGGAGATGGGCATTTGGTATTGCTCCTAAATGAGAGGTTGTCCCATCGTCTAATAAAAGGGCATGATGTGCCCTTAGATTGGTTGTATACAATCCATTGAACAATTCTACTGGCTGACCGCTTGACACCCCCTTGACCCATATCAGCAAGGGGCTGAACGGTTTCAGGCAGTCTCGCAATTGATAAAACCCTGCCAAGGAGATTCATGATGTTTGCGAAAGCTGTAGCGGTATCCCTGCTGACCCTCGCCAGCGCTTCTGTCTTCGCCGCCGAGTGCTCGGTCACTGTCGACTCGACTGACCAGATGTCCTACACCAGCAAGGAATTCACTGTCGACAAGAGCTGCAAGGAATTCACCGTCAAACTGACCCACTCCGGCAACCTGCCGAAGAACGTCATGGGCCACAACCTGGTGATCAGCAAGACTGCCGACATGCAGGCCATTGCCACCGAAGGCATGAGCCAGGGTCTGGATAAGGACTACCTGAAGGCTGACAACGCCGCGATCATCGCCCACACCAAGATGATCGGCGCGCCTGAGAAAGAAACCGAAGTGAAGTTCGACACTTCCAAGCTGGAAGCCGGTGGTGACTACAGCTTCTTCTGCACCTTCCCGGGCCACATCTCGATGATGAAAGGCAAGGTCATCGTCAAGTAATCAAAGGCTGACGGCGAACCCTGTTGGAGCGGGTGAACCCGCTCCTACAGGTCTTTCTATCGCCTATCAAGGAGCGAACGGCAGTTCGCGCTTGTGCTGGGTCTTGCGGTAGGTGGCGACGATGATGTCGAACGCTGCCTGGTCAACCGGCTGCCCATGCAGGAAGGCATCGATCTGCGCGTAGGTCACGCCATGTGACGCCTCGTCCGGCTTGCCCGGCTCCAGGTCTTCCAGGTCGGCCGTTGGCACCTTTTCCACCAGTGACTCCGGCGCACCGAAGCTGCGCGCAATCGCCCGCACCTGATTCTTCACCAGCCCACTCAACGGCGCCAGGTCGCAGGCACCATCACCAAACTTGGTAAAGAAGCCCATCACCGCCTCGGCGGCGTGGTCGGTTCCGATCACCAGACCTGCGCGGGCGCCAGCGATGGTGTACTGGGCGACCATCCGGGTACGTGCCTTGACGTTGCCAACCACGAAGTCCACCAACGTCGGCGAGCCATTCTTCAGCGCCGCCACTTCAGCTGCCAATGCACGCACTGCCGGGGCGATATCCACCGTGTGAACTTCATCTGCCTTGATCACATCCAGGCATGCCTGGGCGTCATGCTCGTCATGCTGTACCTGGTACGGCAGGCGCACGGCAATGAACGTGTAGGCCTTGTCGCCGTTCTCGGCGCGCAGCTCGTTGATGGCGCGCTGGGCGAGCAGGGCGGCAGTCAGTGAGTCGACGCCACCGCTGATGCCCAGCACCAAAGTCTTGAGTCGAGCATTGGCCAGACAGTCCTTGATGAACGCCACCCGTCGGGCGACTTCGGCCTCGAGCGCTGCCGCGTTGGCGAACGGCGGCTGTACCTTCAGCGCCTGGGCAATCTCTTGCTGAACCGCTTGCATGGGTTACTCCTTGCTGGGGACTTTGAATACGTGACGCATGTAGGCGACGAAGTTCTCGTCGCGGCACTGGGTCTTGGCGGCTTCGTCAGAGATCTTGGCCACCGGCGCGCCGTTGCAGTCGGTCATTTTAAGCACGATGCTCATGGGTGCCACACCAGGGATGTCGCAGGTCAGGTTGGTGCCAATGCCAAAGCTGACGTTGATGCGGCCGCGCAGGGCGCGGAAAATTTCCAGCGAGCGGGTCAGGTTGAGGCCGTCGGAAAACACCAAGGTCTTGGTCATCGGGTCGATACCCAGTTTCTGGTAATGGGCAATGGCCTTTTCCGCCCAGGCTACCGGCTCGCCCGAATCATGGCGCAGGCCGTCGAACAGCTTGGCGAAGTACAGGTCGAAATCGCCGAGGAAGGCATCCATGGTGATGCAGTCGGTCAGGGCGATGCCGAGCAAGCCGCGGTACTCGCGTACCCAGCAGTCCAGCGCGGCGATCTGGCTGTCGATCAGCCGGGGGCCGAGCTGCTGGTGGGCCATGATCCACTCGTGGGCCATGGTGCCCAGTGGTTTGATATCCAGTTTCCATGCCAGGTCGACGTTGCTGGTGCCGACAAAACGGCCGGGGAAGTCGTCGCGCAGCACCCTTACCACTTCCTCCTGCACGCGGCTGGAAAAGCGCCGGCGGGTGCCGAAGTCGGCCACCTGCAGTTCGGCCAGCTCGTCGTCGCTGGCATGTGCACGCAGCCAGTCAAACTTGCGGTACAACTGATCCCGCGCCTCGGCCAGGCGCATGTGCGGGTGCAGATTGCGGTTGCGTACTTCACTGATGATGGCCAGCAGCGGCACTTCGAACAGGATCACATGCAGCCACGGACCTTTCAGGCGCAGGAACAGCTGGTCGTTTTCGATGCCGACGTGCACGTAACGCAGGTTGAAGCGGAACAGTCGCAGAAAGCGTAAAAAGTCGGGCTTGAGGAAGCTGATGCGTTCGAGGAAGGCCAGCTGGCCATCGTCCAGGGTGAGGTCGCCAAGCCGTTCGAGCTGATTGCGAATTTCGCCGAGGTAGGGGCGCAGATCCTCACCGTTGCGGCAGCGGAATTCCCATTCGACGTCGGCGTCCGGGTAGTTGTGCAGCACGCCCTGCATCATGGTGAGTTTGTAGAAGTCGGTGTCGAGCAAGTTGTGCACGATGCGCTCGGCGAATGCGCTTTCGCTCATCAAGGGGGCTCCGGAAGCGGCGATTGGCGGACATTGTGCCAGCCTTTTCCACCTTGTGTGGCTGTTGTGGCCTCTTCGCGGGCAAGCCCGCCCCTACACGGTGCGGGGACTTGCTCCTGTGGTAGGAGCGGGCGTGCCCGCGAAGAGGCCGAAACAGCCAAAACAGAGGTGTTTTTCCGTGCACCAGCTAGCCTTGAAACGGTGCCGCCTGTAGCAGTCGCGCACCAGCGGTGTGCAGTTCGGTGACGTCCGCTGTTACAGGGCGGTTGCACGTAAACACTTGCCAGGGTTGCAATGATGGCACTCGACGGTTGCTCCTTGTCTGTACGTGTGGTGGCGCCTGCCGCGTGGCAGACGGTTGCACGCTCAATAAAGAAAAGGCCGCCCGTCGCCTACAGGCACCCTGCACAGTGTGTTTTCCCGGAAGACAAAACCGATGGCACGGCCCTTGCTCTGAGCACAGGGCTGAGTAGTTGTAGTGCCAACCAAAAAAACTCTAGGAGCACCACCTCATGTCGCAGACGTTTTACAAGAAAGGTTTCCTGGCTCTGGCCGTAGCTACGGCACTGGGTGTTTCTTCGTATGTTCAGGCCGACGTCAAGATCGGTGTAGCGGGCCCAATGACCGGTGCCAACGCAGCGTTTGGCGAGCAGTACATGAAAGGTGCGCAGGCAGCGGCCGACAAGATCAACGCCGCCGGTGGCGTGAATGGCGAGAAAATCGTCCTGGTCAAAGGCGATGACGCCTGTGAGCCGAAGCAAGCCGTGGCCGTGGCCAACCGACTGGTCGACCAGGACAAGGTGATCGGCGTAGTGGGCCACTTCTGTTCCTCCAACACGATCCCGGCGTCCGAGGTATATGACGAGGCGGGCGTGATCGCCATCACCCCAGGCTCCACCAACCCACAGGTCACGGAGCGCGGCCTGAGCGCCATGTTCCGCATGTGCGGCCGTGACGACCAGCAGGGTATCGTCGCTGGCGACTACATCGTCGACGTGCTCAAGGGCAAGAAGGTCGCGGTGTTGCACGACAAGGACACCTACGGTCAGGGCCTGGCCGACGCGACCAAGGCGCAGCTGGAAAAACGCGGCGTGAAGCCTGTGCTGTACGAAGGCCTGACCCGTGGCGAGAAAGACTTCAGCGCTGTGGTCACCAAGATCCGCTCTACCGGTGCCGACGTGGTCTATTTCGGCGGCCTGCACCCGGAAGCCGGCCCGCTGGTACGCCAGTTGCGCGAGCAGGGCCTGAAGGACGTCAAGTTCATGTCCGATGATGGCATCGTCACCGACGAACTGGTGTCTACCGCCGGCGGCGCGCAATACGTTGACGGCGTGTACATGACCTTCGGTGCCGACCCGCGCCTGCTGCCAGACAGCAAGGCGGTGGTGGAGGAGTTCCGCAAGGCGGGCACCGAACCTGAGGGCTACACCCTGTACGCCTACGCTTCGCTGCAGGCTCTGGCTGCCGCGTTCAATGGCGCGAAGTCGAACAAGGGCGAAGACGCTGCCAAGTGGCTCAAGGCCAACCCGGTGCAGACCGTCATGGGTGAGAAGAAGTGGGACAGCAAGGGCGACCTGACCGTGTCCGACTACGTGGTCTACCAGTGGGACAAGACCGGTAAATACCACCAGCTGGAAAAACAAAAATAACAACGGCCCGCGGCCCGGGCGGTTGCTCGGGCCCAAGCCCCGCGGTACCTGTCTTTATTCGTAGATCTGCACAGTTCTGCGCTGCGAGGGCCCCGCACAGGTGGCCCGCGCCGTGGTCGGCGCTCGTGCAATCTCAATCAGGTGAGATTGCGTTATGGATGGTATTTTCCTGCAGCAACTGGTCAACGGCCTGACCCTCGGGTCGGTCTATGGCCTGATCGCCATCGGCTACACAATGGTCTATGGCATTATCGGCATGATCAACTTCGCGCACGGCGAGGTGTACATGATCTCCGCTTACCTCGCGGCGATCAGCCTGGCATTGCTGGCTTACTTCGGTGTCGAATCGTTCCCCCTGCTGATGCTGGGCACCTTGTTGTTCACCATCGTCGTCACCGGCGTTTATGGTTTCACCATCGAGCGCATCGCCTACAAACCGCTGCGTAACTCCACCCGCCTGGCACCGCTGATCAGTGCCATCGGCATTTCGCTGATCCTGCAGAACTACGCACAGATCAGCCAGGGCGCCCGCCAGCAAGGCGTGCCAACCCTGCTGGAAGGCGCCATGCGTGTCGAAGTCGGGTCCGGCTTCGTGCAACTGACTTATACCAAGATCTTCATCCTGGTGGCGGCCTTTGTCGGCATGGGCCTGCTGACCTACGTGATCAAGTACACCAAGCTAGGCCGCATGTGCCGTGCTACCCAGCAAGACCGCAAGATGGCCTCGATCCTGGGTATCAACACCGACCGGGTAATCTCCTACGTGTTCGTCATCGGTGCAGTGATGGCCGCCCTGGCCGGCGTGCTCATCACCATGAACTACGGCACCTTCGACTTCTACGCCGGCTTCATCATCGGTATCAAGGCGTTCACTGCCGCAGTGCTCGGTGGTATCGGCTCGCTGCCGGGTGCCATGCTCGGCGGGATCATCCTGGGTATTTCCGAGTCGCTGTTTTCAGGCCTGATCAACTCCGACTACAAGGATGTGTTCAGCTTCTCGCTGCTGGTGATGATCCTTATCTTCCGCCCACAAGGCCTGCTGGGTCGCCCGCTCGTGGCTAAGGTGTGAACATGTCCGTTGCCAAAACTGCCTCTCTTAGCGAAACCAAGGGTTTCGACCTTAAACGCAGCCTGCTGGAGACCATTGTCGCTGGCCTGCTGGCACTTATCGTGTTTGGTCCGGTCGTTGGTGTGGTGCTCGACGGCTACACCTTCAATGCCGAGCCGCGCCGCGTAGCCTGGCTGGTCGGCGGTGTGATGGTGGGGCGCTTCCTGCTCAGCCTGTTCCTGCAGACTGCCCCCGGGCAGCGCATGCTCCAGGGCTTCGACAGCGGGGGATCGGGCGTGCATGTGACCGCCCCGGACTACAAGTCGCGCCTGCGTTACATCATCCCTGCGCTGATCGTGATTGCCATCGTCTTCCCGATCTTCGCCAACAAGTACCTGCTGACTGTGGTCATCCTCGGCCTGATCTACGTATTGCTGGGCCTTGGCCTGAACATCGTGGTCGGCCTGGCCGGCCTGCTCGACCTGGGTTACGTGGCGTTCTATGCCATCGGTGCCTACGGCCTGGCGCTGGGTTATCAATACCTGGGGCTGGGCTTCTGGAGCGTGCTGCCGCTGGCGGCCATCGCTGCGGCGCTGGCGGGGTGCATCCTCGGCTTCCCGGTGTTGCGCATGCACGGTGACTACCTGGCGATCGTGACGCTGGGCTTTGGCGAGATCATTCGTCTGGTGCTGAACAACTGGCTATCGTTCACCGGTGGCCCCAACGGCATGCCGGCACCTTCACCCACTTTCTTCGGCCTTGAGTTCGGCCGCCGGGCCAAGGATGGCGGGGTGCCTATCCACGAGTTCTTCGGCTTCGAGTACAACGCCAGCCTCAAGTTCGTGTTCATCTACGCGGTGCTTTTCATGGTCGTGCTGGCAGTGCTGTACATCAAGCATCGCCTGACTCGCATGCCGGTCGGCCGGGCCTGGGAAGCGCTGCGCGAAGACGAGATCGCCTGCCGTTCGATGGGCCTGAACCACGTGCTGGTCAAGCTGTCGGCCTTTACCCTGGGTGCCTCGACTGCCGGTCTGGCCGGGGTGTTTTTCGCCACCTATCAGGGCTTCGTCAACCCGTCGTCATTCACATTCTTCGAGTCGGCGCTGATTCTCGCCATCGTCGTGCTGGGGGGCATGGGCTCGACCGTGGGTGTGGTCATCGCAGCGTTCGTGCTGACCGTGGCGCCGGAACTGCTGCGCAGCTTCTCCGAGTACCGGGTGCTGCTGTTCGGCGTGCTGATGGTGCTGATGATGATCTGGCGACCGCGTGGGCTGATCCGCATCAGCCGTACCGGTGTGACCCCGCGTAAAGGAGTGGCGCCATGAGCAACGATATCATTCTCTCGGTCGACAACCTGATGATGCAGTTCGGTGGCATCAAGGCGCTCAGCGACGTCAGCCTGAAGGTCCGGCGCAACCAGATCTTTGCCCTGATCGGCCCCAACGGCGCCGGCAAGACCACGGTATTCAACTGCCTGACCGGCTTTTACAAGGCCAGTGGCGGGCGCATCGAACTGAACGTGCGCGGCAGCCACACCAACGTCATCCAGCTGCTCGGCGAGCGCTTCCAGGCGGCCGACTTCGTGTCGCCTGCGCGCTTTGCCAACCGTATGTACTACAAGATGTTCGGTGGTACCCACCTGGTCAATCGCGCCGGCCTGGCGCGCACCTTCCAGAACATTCGCCTGTTCAAGGAAATGTCGGTGGTGGAGAACCTGCTGGTGGCCCAGCACATGTGGGTCAACCGGAACTTGCTGGCCGGGGTGCTCAACACCAAGGCCTACCGCAAGGCCGAAAGCGATGCGCTGGACCACGCCTTCTACTGGCTGGAAGTGGTCGATTTGGTCGATTGCGCCAACCGCCTGGCCGGCGAGCTGTCATACGGCCAGCAGCGGCGTCTGGAAATCGCCCGGGCCATGTGCACGCGGCCGAAGATCATCTGCCTGGACGAACCGGCGGCGGGCCTGAACCCGCAGGAAACCGAGGCACTCAGCCGCATGATCCGTGTGCTGCGTGACGAGCACGACATCACTGTGGTGCTGATCGAGCACGACATGGGCATGGTCATGAGCATCTCCGACCATATCGTGGTGCTGGACCACGGCAACGTGATTGCCGAAGGTGCGCCGCAGGACATCCGCCACAACCCGACGGTGATTGCCGCCTACCTGGGTGCAGACGAAGAGGAACTGGTATGAGTGCACCCATTCTCGAGCTGAAAGACCTGGACGTGTTCTATGGGCCGATCCAGGCACTGAAGAAAGTCTCGATGCACATCAACGAGGGCGAGACGGTAAGCCTGATCGGCGCCAACGGTGCCGGCAAGTCGACCCTGCTGATGTCGATTTTCGGCCAGCCGCGCGCGGCATCCGGGCATATCGTGTACCGCGGCACCGATATCACCCGCAAGTCCTCGCACTACATCGCCTCCAACGGCATTGCCCAGTCGCCGGAGGGGCGCCGGGTGTTTCCCGACATGACCGTCGAGGAAAACCTGATGATGGGTACCATCCCCATCGGCGACAAGCATGCCGACGAAGACATGCAGCGCATGTACGAGCTGTTCCCGCGGTTGAAGGAGCGGCGTAACCAGCGGGCCATGACCATGTCGGGTGGCGAGCAGCAAATGCTGGCGATTGCCCGGGCGCTGATGAGCCGGCCGAAGTTGCTGTTGCTGGACGAGCCCTCGCTGGGGCTGGCGCCGATCGTGGTCAAGCAGATTTTCTCGACCCTGCGAGAACTGGCCAAGACCGGGATGACCATCTTCCTGGTGGAGCAGAACGCCAACCATGCGCTGAAACTGTCGGACCGGGCCTATGTGATGGTCAACGGGCAGATTCGCATGACCGGGACCGGGCAGGAACTGTTGGTCAATGAGGAAGTGCGTAACGCTTACCTGGGCGGGCACTGAGTTGTATGCAGGGGCTGCAATGCAGCCCCCTTCTCAATGTGGAAAACTTGTCGTTCCCTTCTTCCGAAACACACCCATATTCCTAGGCAAGCCATTGTTTCCACAGGCCAACTCTTTTCCACGGATAGTGTGGAGCCGCCTGTGGAAAACATGGTGGCATATCGCTCAAGGCCTTGAGTATCAAGCCCTGTAGCGATTTGATCATTTTTTGTTCATATCCCCGTTGTGGATGATTTTCCCATGCTTTCAACATCTCTAGGTGCGCTTCAAGTGCAGTGCCAACCCTGTGGATAACTCTGTGTAAAAACCTTGGACAGACCGCTGCAGGCGGCATGTTTGAAAGCCTTGCGCCATCACCGCCAAGATATCCACCGACCACCACCCGCTGAAAGGGTTCCGTGCGGTGGACAAGTTGCCCCCAATCCGTGGGGAAAGCCTTGTGGATAACATGCGCATACCTGGCGGCGAGCCCTCTGGCGCAAGGGTTTGCAGAATATGAACAAAAAATGAACAGCCCCTGAACGGCTTGCTGCCAAGGCCAGGCGCGGGCATGCTGCAAAACTGCCATGACAACCTACCGTGAGGAACACAGCATGACGTCCACCGTATTCATCACTGGCGCAACTTCCGGTTTTGGCGAGGCCACTGCCCGCCGCTTCGCAGAAGCCGGCTGGAAGCTGGTACTCACTGGGCGCCGCAAAGAGCGCCTGGACGCCCTGTGCGCTGAACTGTCGGCCAAGACCGAAGTGCATGGCCTGGTGCTGGACGTGCGTGACCGCAAAGCCATGGAGCAGGCTATTGCCAATCTGCCGGCCGGCTTTGAAAAGATTCGCGGTCTGGTCAACAACGCCGGCTTGGCGCTGGGTGTGGATGCTGCGCAGAACTGCAGCCTGGACGACTGGGAAACCATGGTCGACACCAACATCAAGGGCCTGATGTACACCACTCGCCTGCTGCTGCCACGGCTCATCGCCCATGGCCGCGGCGCGTCGATCCTGAACGTCGGATCGGTGGCGGGCAACTACCCGTACCCGGGCAGCAACGTGTATGGCGGCACCAAGGCGTTCGTCGGCCAGTTCTCGCTGAGCCTGCGTTGCGACCTGCGCGGTACCGGTGTGCGTGTGAGCAACATCGAGCCGGGTCTGTGCGAGAGCGAGTTCTCGCTGGTGCGCTTCGGGGGTGACCAGGCCAAGTACGATGCTACCTACGCGGGTGCGGAGCCGATCCAGCCACAGGATATTGCCGAGACCATCTTCTGGATCCTCAACCAGCCGGCGCACATCAATATCAACAGCCTGGAACTGATGCCGGTGAGCCAGGACTGGGCAGGGTTCTCGATCGACCGATCAAAAGGCTAAGCATACGCCGCGAACCGGAAAGACCCGGTTCGCGAAACAACCGCATCGCTCAGTTGATATAGCTAAAGCCGGTTCTGCCTTCAGGGATGATGCCTAACGCTTGAAGGACATCGTTGATGGCGTCATGCCGGCCCATGTCCTCGGCCGTTGCCTCGCAATTGATGACACGGCGCAGGCTTAGCAGGTAGCTGAGTTTGCCATGGGAGTGCTCGTCATAGCGGTGGCCGTGATCGATTATCTTCTGTGCCGCTCGGTTGATCTGCTCTTCGACAAATGCCTTGAAGGCTTCTGCTTCCATGTTGGTTACTCCTGAACGTTCGAGAAAGGGGCACCAACATAGGGGTGGGGAGATGCTTCCGGCAGAGGGAAACGCTCACCCCTGACAGGTTCGTTGTATGGACAGTCAGAAGTTCGCCTGATTCAGCCCTTCCAGGCAGGTAGCCAAGTGATAAGGGGTGGTCGATGGCATGTCATCCCTGCTCACCGCGCCGTCACCCCCTCGGCACTCATACCAGCCGGCGTCACGCAGGAACCGCGCTGAAAGGGCGCCCAACTGCCCAGCGAGCTTTGCTTCACTGCCTTCACGCAATGTAAGCGCCCGCAGGTACTCGGCCTGCGCCCAGATACGCTGGGAGGCATCAAGCACCCGGCCATCCACGTTCAGCATTGCCAGCACTGCCGTATTTTTCACCCCGAATTGCTCGGCAAAACCGAAGGCACGGTCTATCGACGCATGCAGCGGCGTGTCACGCAGCAGCGGGGAGGTATGCAGCAGATAGAACCACTCGAATTGGTGGCCCGGCTCGAACCAGTTATCCACAGCCCCGCGTGGCTTTTCCAGCATCAGGCCATGGGCCGGTTCAATGAAATGTGCCTCGAGCGCCTGACACAATTGCAGCAGTGACTGGCGGACATGTTCGTCGCCACGCACAGCCATTACTTGCAGGAACGCTTCGGCCAGGTGCATCTGCGGATTCTGCAGCGGGCCACTGCCGAGGTCGGCCCAGTCTTCTCTGAGGCAGGCTTCGTACAGGCCATCGTCACGGGCGAACTGCTGGTCGATGATGTCCAGCGCGGCATTCAACGTGGACTCCACCAGGTTTTCGCGCACTTTGCCCCAGTAGTGCGCGCAGGCGAACACGATGAAGGCGTGGGTATACAGGTCCTTGCGCCGGTCCAGCGGCTTGCCGTGGGCGTCGATGCTGTAGAACCAGCCCCCGTGCTCGGCATCGTGGAAGTGCTTTTGCAGCGAGCGAAACAGGGCTGCGGCGCGTTCGGCGGCGCCCGGTTGCCCGATACGGCTGCTGAACACATACAGCTGGCGTGCACAGGCCATGGCCCGGTAGCGCTGCACCGGCAACGGATGGTGCTGGGCGTCCAGCGCTTCGTAGGGCAGGGCCATGTCGGCGTTCCAGCCCGGGCCTTGCCACAGCGGCACGATGCGTTCGGCGAAGTGCTGGTTGAAGCGGGCCAGTTCGGGCAGGGTGGGGCGGGGGTCGGACATTTCGGCGCTCGTCGCTGTCGGGCAGGGCGCCATGGTAGCAGAAGTGGGGTTTTCAGTAGCCTGGGTTGCCGAGCCCCTGCCAATGCCGCGCTCCGACAAAGATGAAGCGCAACTGCTGGGTGATCTTTTCCTGGGGCGTCAGGGCCTGTGGATAACCCGCTTCCGGGTTGTCGATAAGCTCGGGCAGGGTGGCGAACACGGTCTTCACCACCAGGTCGGCCATCACCGCAAGCGCGGCGCTGTCCAGGTGTTGCCAGCGCTTCATCCGTGCAAGGTCGGTGGCAAGGTCGTCGCTGATATCCTGGCGCAGGCGGGCAATGGCCTGGCGCACGGCCTGCGCACCGCCGTACTGCTCGCGGGCCAGGAACAGGAACTGCGCGCGGTGGGCGGCGACCACGTCGAGGAAGATGCGCACCGAGGCGTCGGTGATGCCGCCCAGTTCGAATTCGTTCTGGCGCACCAGGCGGATGGTCTGGCGGAAGGTGGTGTCGATTTCGGCGACAAGGGCCAGGCCCAGAGCGTCCATGTCGGAGAAATGCCGATAGAAGCCGGTCGGCACGATGCCAGCTGTCTTCGCCACTTCGCGCAGGCTGATGCTGCCGAAACCACGGCCACTCTCCATGAGCAGGCAGGCGGCATCGAGCAGGGCCTGGCGGGTCTGTAGCTTCTGTTCGGCGCGCGGCAGCATGATGCGGGCTTCTGTAACGGTCAGGCTGGGCACTCTAGATAAAAAAACAAAGCCCGGTCAATGGACCGGGCCTGGAGGGGAGCAAGCGTTGTGACAGAAGTTGTTCTTTTCGGCCATGGCGATCAGCTCACACGGCTGAGTTCAACCAGGCGATCCGAGCCACCTTCAGCAACGCGGCCAGAACGTTCGATCAGGCGATCGGAGCCGCCTTCGGCAACACGGCCAGAACGTTCGATCAGGCGATCAGAGCCACCTTCGGCAACACGGCCAGAACGTTCGATCAGGCGATCGGAGCCACCTTCGGCAACGCGGCCAGAACGTTCGATCAGGCGATCGGAGCCACCTTCGGCAACACGGCCGGAACGTTCGATCAGGCGATCAGAGCCGCCTTCGGCAACGTGGCCGGAACGTTCGATCAGGCGATCAGCGCCGCCTTCGGCAACGCGGCCGGAACGTTCGATCAGGCGATCTGAGCCGCCTTCAGCGACGGCTTTCAGCGGCTGGGCGATTTCGGCAGCGCTGGAGCGCGCTTCGGACGTCAGGTGTTGCTCGGACGCCGGCAGGGCGAAAGCGTTGGCGGCCAGAAGGGACAGGGTCAGGGTCAGCAGATGGCGTTTCATGATTTCGGTGCTCCTCTCGGGGGCTGGAAAGTGGGTACGAAGCCAATGCTACGCCGCGTAACGCCAGAGAGAAGTTCATACGGGTAATGGTAACAATCGACCATATTGATAGAGGTTTTCAGGGCGTCTATTCCGGCCATTGCAGCCATGCAGACCATCCCCGTGCCCGGTTGGCGGTGGGTAACATGTGCAGTCTGGTGAGACAAATTTCTGAGCAAGAGGCCAGGAAAAACTTCGCTATCATAGCGCCATCGATAAAACCTCACGGGTTTTCATCAGTCGGAGTTATTGAGGCCATCGCAGCGCCTGTTTTCTGTCATGCCGCAAGGAGAAATACGCAATGACGCGTCCCGCCAGAATCCTCGTCTGGACCCTCGCCAGCCTGCTTACCGTGCTGGCGATCCTGGTGGTAGTGATTGCCACCTTCGACTGGAACCGCGTCAAGCCACTGCTCAACGAGAAGGTCTCCGAAGCCTTGCATCGGCCCTTCGCGATCAACGGCAACCTCGCCGTGCACTGGCGTACCGAGCCCGAAGAGGGCGGCTGGCGTGCCTGGGTGCCTTGGCCGCACTTCATTGCCGAAGACCTGACACTGGGCAACCCCGAGTGGCTCAAGGAGCCGAAGATGGTCGGCCTTGAGCGCGTGGAGTTTCGCCTGGCGCCGCTGCCGCTGGTGTTCCAGCAGATCAGCATACCCCGCATCAACCTCACCAAGCCCACTGCCAGCCTCACTCGCCTGGCCGATGGCCGCGCCAACTGGGTCTTCGACTTCGGCCCCAAGGATGAAAACGCTGAACCTTCCAAATGGCAGCTGGACATCGGCGCCATCGGCTTTGACCAAGGCAACGTCAGCTTCGACGACCAAACCCTCAAAACCAGCATGAAGGTGCAGATCGACCCGCTTGGCAAGCCAATCCCGTTCAGTGAGATTGTCGGCAAGGCCAGCGCCGAGAAGGCCGGCGGTGCGCAGGACTATGCCTTCGGCCTCAAGGCCCAGGGCCGCTACAAAGGCCAGCCAGTGTCCGGCACCGGCAAGATCGGTGGCCTGCTGGCCCTGCAGGACGCCAGCCAGCCGTTCCCGCTGCAGGCCGACGTGCGCATCGCCGACACCCATGTGGTGCTCGCCGGCACCCTCACCGACCCGCGCAACCTTGGTGCCCTCGACCTGCGCCTGCGTTTGTCGGGTGCCAGCCTGGGCAACCTCTACCCATTGACCGGCGTCACCTTGCCTGACACCCCGGCCTATTCCACCGACGGCCGCCTAAGCGCCAACCTGCAGGCGGCGCAAGGGGCGTCGTTCAATTACCAGGGCTTCAACGGCAAGATCGGCGACAGCGATATCCATGGGAACCTGGCCTTCGTTGCCAGCCAGCCACGGCCCAGACTGTCCGGCAACCTGGTATCGAACCAGTTGCTGTTCAAGGACCTGGCGCCGCTGATCGGTGCCGACTCCAATGCCGAGCAGAAGGCCCGTGGCGGTGCCAGCAAGCAGCCTGCAGGCAAGGTGCTGCCAGTGGAGGCGTTTCGCACCGAGCGTTGGCGGGCAATGGACGCTGATGTCACCTTTGCTGGCAAGCGCATCGTGCACAGCGCGCAACTGCCGTTCACTGACCTGTCGGCCCATGTGGTGCTCGAAGACGGCCTGTTACGCCTGGAGCCCCTGCGCTTTGGCGTGGCCGGCGGCAGCCTGGCCTCCAACATCCGCCTGGACGGGCGCAGCGTGCCCTTGCAGGGGCGCGCGAAGTTGACTGCGCGTGGCTTCAAGCTCAAGCAACTGTTCCCCACCTTTGCGCCAATGCAGACCAGCTTTGGTGAGCTCAATGGCGACGCGGACATCAGCGGCCGTGGCAACTCGGTTGCCGCCTTGCTGGGTACCGCCAATGGCGACTTGCGCATGCTGATCAACGATGGCGCCATCAGCCGCAGCCTGATGGAAATTGCCGGCTTGAACGTGGGCAACTATGTGGTCGGCAAGCTGTTTGGTGATGAGGACGTGAAGATCAACTGTGCGGCGGCCGATGTGGGCATCAAGGATGGCCTGGCGACTACGCGGCTGTTTATCTTCGATACCGAGAACGCGATCATCTACATCGACGGCACGGCGAATTTCGCTTCCGAGCAACTGGATTTGAACATCACCCCGGAGTCGAAAGGGCTGCGGTTGTTCTCGCTGCGTTCCCCCCTGTATGTGCGCGGACCGTTCGCCAAGCCGAACGCCGGTGTGCAGGCATTGCCGCTGGCGTTGCGTGGCGCAGGCATGGTTGCGCTGGGTGTGGTGGCAGGGCCGGCGGCGGGGTTGCTGGCGCTGATTGCGCCCAGCAGCGGCGATGACCCGAACCAGTGCACACCGTTGTTGCAGCAGATGAAGGCAGGCAAGGCACCGACGGCGGTGAAAGCGCGGAAATAGCAAGGGGCCGCTAAAGCGGCCCCTTGAGGGTGTCAGAAATCAAAGGCCTTGCAACAGGTCGGACATATCGTCCGCGTGCTCCTCTTCCTGCGCCAGGATATCTTCGAAGATACGACGGGTAGTCGGGTCTTTATCCCCGATGTACTGAATGATCTCGCGGTAGCTGTCGATGGCAATGCGCTCTGCCACCAGGTCTTCCAGCACCATCTCTTTCAGCGAATTGCCGGCCACGTACTGGGCATGCGAGTGCTTGGTGAGGTTGTCGGGGTTGAAGTCCGGCTCCCCGCCCAGTTGCACGATGCGCTCGGCCAATTTGTCGGCATGTTCGGCTTCCTGGTTGGCATGTTCCAGAAACTCCGCGGCAGCCACGCTGGCTTTAATGCCGCTGGCCATGAAGTAATGGCGCTTGTAGCGCAGCACACAGACCAGCTCGGTGGCCAGCGATTCATTAAGCAGGCGCAGGATCTGTTCACGGTCGGCGTGGTAACCCTCGGTCACTGCGCCTTGCTCCACATGCTGGCGTGCACGCTCGCGCAGGGTTTTCACATCGGTCAGTTCAACATTGCTCATGGTTATCTCCAGCAGGGGTCAGGGTCGGGTCGGAACACAGGCTTATGCGCCATGCAGGGCGTCGCTGTCCTCCTGGCGTTGCTTGCAGGTCTTGAAGCCTTTGGCATCGACATGGCCGGTGGCATCGAAGCGCACGTAATAGGGCTGCTGCTTGCCGTCGCGGTTGAGGATGTAGTCGTTGCAGGTGCCCCCGTGCGGCAGGTCGATCACGCTCGACGGGCTGCCGCCAATGGCGATGACCTTCTGCATGGTCATACCGTTCTCCACCTGCTTGACCAGCGGCTCATCGCGGTAGGTGACGTAATCCACCGGGTTTTCCGGGCGGCTGCCGCAGGCGGCCAGGGTGGCGCTTGCCAGAAGGATTGCCAGGGTCTGCTTGTACATGGTCCCGCTCCTTGCAAAGGGTCTGTGTGGTTTTGAACCACAACGCGCGCCGGGAGTTCGATTGCGATAGTCATGATGGCCGCTGTAGTGTTGGCCCGTCGTACAGCAAAGGAGCTGCGGGAATGCAGCAGGATTTGGCAACGCGATACCCGCTGGTGCTGGTGCCAGGCATGCTCGGGTTTGTCCGGATGGTGCTCTACCCCTACTGGTTCGGCATTGTGCCGGCCCTGCGCAAGGGCGGGGCGCAGGTGTTTCCGGTGCAGGTTTCGCCGCTGCATTCCAGCGAGGTGCGCGGCGAGCAGTTGCTGGCGATCATCGACGATATCTGCCAACGTACCGGCGTCGACAAGGTCAACCTCATCGGCCACAGCCAGGGCGCCCTGAGCGCGCGTTACGCAGCGGCCAAACGGCCGGGGCGGGTGGCGTCGGTCACCTCAGTGGCGGGGCCCAATCATGGCTCCGAGCTGGCCGACCACCTGGAACGTACGGCACCGGGCGATTCACCCCAGGGGCGCATCCTCAAGGCCGTGCTGCATGGGTTTGCCGTGCTGCTGGTGTGGCTGGAAACCGGCTGGCGTCGTGACCCGCTGCCGGTAGATGTGCACGCCTCGCACCAGTCGCTGACCAGCGCCGGGGTGGCGCTGTTCAACCAGGCTTATCCACAGGGCCTGCCGCAAACCTGGGGTGGGGAAGGGGCCTATGAGGTCAATGGCGTCCGCTATTACTCCTGGTCCGGCACCTTGCAACCCGGCCTGACAGACCAGGGGCGCAACCGCTTCGACGGCAGCAGCCGCTTCTGCCGCCTGTTCGCACGCAGTTTCATCAAGGAAAAGGGCCATTGCGACGGCATGGTCGGGCGTTTCAGCTCGCACCTGGGGCAGGTGATCGGCGACGATTACCCGCTCGATCACCTGGACATCGTCAACCAGTCGCTCGGTGCCGTGGGCAAAGGCGCGGAGCCGGTGCGGCTGTTCACCGAACATGCCGCCCGGCTCAAGGCGGCGGGGCTTTAGCTCAAGTGTCTTGGCGGCGGATCGGCGTGGTCCAGCGTTCGGCCAGCACTACCCCGGCCAGGGTCAGCAAGCCGCCGACCAGGTGGTAACTGGCCAGTTGCTCGTCGAGCACCACGGCGGCGATCAGCGCAGTGACCAGCGGCAGCAGGTTGAAGAACAGTGTGGTGCGGCTGGGCCCCAGGCGGTGCACGGCCTGCATCCACACCAGTGGCGCGATCATCGAGGCCAGTACGCAGGCATACAGGACCAGGCCGATGTTGTGGCTGTTCAGGCCGGTCTTGTCCGACAGTAGGAACAGCGGTAGCAACACGACGATGGCCACCAGAACCTGCAGGTACAGCAGCTGCATCGGCGGCAGGCGCAGCTGCCATTTCTTCAGCAGGAAGCTGTACAGCGCATAGGCCAATGTAGCCACCAGCATCAACAGGTCGCCGCTGTTCAGCCCATGCTGCAGCAGGCTGGCGGGTTGGCCGGCACTGACCACTTCAAGCACGCCAAAGAATGACACCACCGCGCCCAGCAGGGCACCGTAGCTCAGGCGCTGGCCCAGCCAGGCGATGGACAGCGCCAGTGACATCAGCGGCATCAGCGAGAGGATGATGCCCATGTTGGTGGCACTGGTGATGCCGGCGGCGAAGTAGGCCAGGCTCTGGTACATCGCCATGCCCAGCACGCCGAGCACGAACACCTGGGTCAGGTGCGGGCGGATGGCTGCGCGGTTGCGCCACACGGCGGGCAGCATGAACGGCGTGAACAGCAAGGCGGCCAGCAACCAGCGGTAGAAACCGATCTCCGCAGGGTGGATGGCGCCGGCGGACATCTTGGTGACCACGGTGTTGCCGGCCCAGATGAGGATGGCGGTGAGGGGGAACAGGTAATTCATGTAGCGGGTCACTCATTGGGGCCTGGATTGGGGCTGCCTTGCCGCCCTCGCGGGCTTGCCCGTTCCCATGGGGATACACAGGCCTGGAGGCTGGCGCAGATCCTGTGGGAGCGGGCGAGCCCGCGAAGGCCTGCAAGGCAGGTCCTCGATAGGCCTGTATTATCGAATGTCTGTTAACAAGCCTATACTTCTATCCAGACAATCGACCCTGCAAAGCAGACAGCATGCCGCGCAAATACCTTGATATCCCCCAGTTCACCCAACTGCCGGCCCCGGTGTACTTCCGCCACGACGAGTTCGTTGCCGACACCCACAGCGCCGTGCACCAACACGGCTGGGGCCAGCTGAACTACACCGCTCACGGCGTAATGCATCTGGATGTGGCCGGCCAGCGCTTCCTGTCGCCGCCGCACTACGCCGTTTGGGTGCCGCCCGACACCGAGCATGGCTGCTACAACCCCCAGGCCATTGTCTACCGTTCTATCTACCTCGACCGCAGCCTGTGCGCAGCGCTGCCATCGCACCCGTGCAGCCTGATGATCAGTGACATCCTCAAGGCTATCCTCGGTGACTTCGCCCGGCGCAATCTCAAGGTGGCCGAAGACGAGCGTGACCAGCGCCTGGTACAGGTACTGCTTGACCAGTTGCTGCTGGCGCCCACCCTGGCCTGCTACTTGCCGTTTGCCCACAGCGATGGCTTGCGCCAGGTGCTCGACGCGCTCAGCGCCGAGCCGGGGGACAACCGCCCGCTGGCCGACTGGGCCGCACGCGTGCACGTCAGCGAACGCACCCTGGCCCGCCAGTTTCTGCGCGAGCTGGGCATCAGCTTTGGCGAATGGCGCCTGCGCCTGCGTTTTCTGCGTGCCATCGAAGCCCTGGAAGCCGGCCTGCCGATTCAGGCCATCGCCTTCGACCTTGGCTACAGCAGCGCTTCGGCGTTCATCGCCATGTTCCAGCGCCAGGCCCGGTGTACGCCCGAGCAGTACCGCCGGCAGGCGCGGGCGGGGCACTGAACATTCTTGGCTACACTCAGCTCGATCCCCGTGCATCGGGCGCGGAGCCAAGGAGACCACTCCATGAAAGTGCTGCAAATTCCGTTACTGGCGCTGGCGGTGTTGTTCAGTGCCCAAGGTTTCGCTGCCAATACCGCGCAGCAGGAAAAGATGAAAACCTGCAACGCCGACGCCACCGCCAAGGCCCTCAAGGGCGATGAACGCAAAGCGTTCATGAGCACCTGCCTGAAAAAGGATGTGCCACAAACCCAGCAAGAGAAAATGAAGACCTGCAATGCTGACGCCACCACCAAAGCCCTCAAGGGGGATGAGCGCAAGGCCTTCATGAGCGATTGCCTGAAGAAGAAATGACCTGCGCCTATGCCTGCGCCGCCAAGGCTGGCAGACTGCGGCATTCCCGCTGTCTGCCGTCGAGGCTGTATGACCTTTACCCCCCGTCAGATCACCCTGGCCAGCCTGATCATCGTCATGGCTGGGCTGCTGCTGGCTTTGCCCCTGAAGTTGCTGCCCAGCCTGCTGGCCGGTCTGCTGGTGTTCGAACTGGTCAACATGCTGACCCCTCGCCTGCAACCGCTGCTTGCTGGCCAACGCGCACGCTGGCTGGCCGTGGCGCTGCTCGGCACGTTGGTGGTCAGCACCCTGACACTGCTGATTGCCGGTGCCTTCAGCTTCCTGCTGCACGAGGCGGAAAACCCCGGCGCCTCGCTGGACAAGTTCATGGCCTTGGTCGAGCGTGCTCGCGGCCAGCTGCCACCCTTCATCGAGGGTTACCTGCCTGCCAGTGCCGCAGAGTTCAAGGTGGCCATCGGTGACTGGATCAAGAGCCACCTGAGCGATTTGCAGCTGGTGGGCAAGGGTATGGCGCACATGTTCGTGACGATGCTCATCGGCATGATCCTCGGCGCCATCATCGCTTTGCAGCGTATTCCCGATATTTCCCGGCGCAAGCCCCTGGCGGCGGCGCTGTTCGAACGTCTTAGCCTGCTGGTGAAGGCGTTTCGCAACATCGTGTTCGCGCAAATCAAGATCTCGCTGCTCAACACGATCTTCACCGGCATTTTCCTGGCCGTGGTGATGCCACTGTTCGACGTGCACCTGCCGCTGACCAAGACGCTGATCGTGCTGACCTTCCTGCTGGGCTTGCTGCCGGTGATCGGCAACTTGATGTCCAACACCTTGATCACCATCGTCGGCCTGTCGCTGTCGATCTGGGTGGCGGCGGCGGCGCTGGGTTACCTGATCGTCATCCACAAGGTCGAGTACTTCCTCAACGCGCGGATCGTGGGTGGGCAGATCAGCGCCAAGGCGTGGGAATTGCTGCTGGCGATGCTGGTATTCGAGGCGGCGTTCGGGCTGCCCGGTGTCGTGGCGGGGCCCATCTACTATGCCTATCTGAAGAGTGAGCTGAAGCGGGCGGAGCTGGTCTGATCATGCAGTGGCCTGTACCGGCCCTTTCGCGGGTAAACCCGCTCCTACAGCGGCCTGCGGCCAATCACCGATGTGTGTCCACCCCCGATCGGTGTGTAGGAGCGGGTTTACCCGCGAATACGGTAGCGGCAGCAACGGTGAACGACTGGTGGAGATTGGCCAGCAGGCCCGGCCCGTTCGCGGCTACAAGCTAAACGACAAATCAGGCCGCGCCGTAACGCTTGCGCGCCTCGATGGCCAGCCCGCTACCAATGCTGCCAAAGATGTTGCCTTCCACATGCCGCGCATTCGGCAGCATCGCCGAAACACTGTTGCGCAGCGCCGGAATGCCGCTTGAACCACCGGTGAAGAACACCGTATCGACCTGGTCTTCGCTTACCCCAGCCTTGGCCAGCAGTTCGGTCACGCTACCGCGCACGCGCTCCAGCAGGCCTTCGATCGCCTCTTCGAACAGCGCGCGGGTCAGTTCCGCAGTCAGCTCGGGCTCGACGCGGCGCAGGTCGATGTGGCGGCTGTCATGCTCGGTCAGCTCGATCTTGCTGGCTTCTACTTCCATCGCCAGCCAGTGCCCAGCGCGTTGCTCGATCAGTTTGAACAGGCGATCGATGCCGAAGCTGTCCTCGATGTCATAGCGCATGCTACCCAGCGCCAACTGCGATTTCTGCGAATACAAGGCGTTGATGGTGTGCCATGTGGCCAGGTTGAGGTGGTAGCTGGTCGGCATCAGCGCACCGCTCTTCATGCGGCTGCCATAGCCAAACAACGGCATCACGCCCTGAAGGCTCAGTTGCTTGTCGAAGTCGGTACCGCCAATGTGCACACCGCCCGTGGCGAGGATGTCGCTTTGTCGCTCGGCAACCCGATGGCGCTCGGGTGACAGGCGGATCAAGGTAAAGTCCGAGGTACCACCGCCGATGTCGACGATCAGCACCAGCTCTTCGCGGCTGATGCTCGACTCATAGTCGAAGGCCGCGGCAATCGGTTCGTACTGGAACGACACGTCCTTGAAGCCGATTTTGCGCGCCACTTCGGCCAAGGTGTCCTCGGCCTCCTGGTCGGCAGCCGGGTCTTCGTCGACGAAGAACACCGGGCGGCCCAGCACCACCTGGTCGAATTCACGGCCAGCGGCCGCTTCAGCGCGCTTCTTGAGCTCGCCGATGAACATGCCCAGCAGGTCCTTGAACGGCAGGGCGCTGCCCAGCACGCTGGTGTCGTGCTTGATCAGCTTCGAGCCCAGCAGGCTTTTCAGCGAGCGCATCAGGCGGCCTTCGTAGCCTTCCAGGTACTCGTGCAGCGCCAGGCGGCCATACACCGGGCGCCGCTCTTCGATATTGAAGAACACCACCGAGGGCAAGGTGATCTTGCCGTCTTCCAGGGCAATCAGCGACTCGACGCCAGGCCGGTGCCAACCGACCGTGGAGTTGGAGGTGCCAAAGTCGATGCCCAGGGCGCGGGCCGGGGATACGTCAGACATGGGAAATGGGCTTCCGGAGGCAAAACGGCCGCGCAGTGTATGCCAGTTGGCTACAGAATCAAGACCAGTCGTCTGCCTTGAGGCAAACCCAAGTCGGTCTTGAAAGGCTATGCTTGACCCCTATCTTCAGTTGCAACACGCACATTCACATTGGTGATCCACAAATGGACTTCAAAGACTATTACAAGATACTCGGCGTAGAGCCCACTGCGGACGAAAAGGCGATCAAGGCCGCGTACCGCAAACTGGCGCGCAAGTATCACCCCGATGTCAGTAAGGAGCGCGACGCCGAGGAGAAATTCAAGGAGGCCAACGAGGCCTATGAGGTGCTGGGCGACGCGCAGAAACGTGCCGAGTTCGATGAAATCCGCAAGTACGGCGGCCAGCATGGCCGGCCGTTCCAGGCCCCACCGGGTTGGGAAAGCCGCGGTGGCGGCGGCGGCTTCGAAGGCGGCGACTTCTCCGACTTCTTCAGCTCGATCTTCGGTGGGCGCAGTGCGGGTGGCAACCCCTTCGGTGGCGCCCGGCAGCAGCAACGCAGTGCCGGCAGGCGGGGGCAGGACGTGGAGCTTGAACTGGCAGTATTCCTTGAAGAGACCCTGAGCAAGGAGTCCAAGCAGATCAGCTTCCAGGTGCCGCAAACCAATGCCATGGGCCAGCGCACCGGCTTCACCACCAAGACCTTGAACGTGAGGATTCCGGCTGGGGTGACCGACGGCGAGCGCATCCGCCTCAAGGGCCAGGGTGCGCCGGGCAGCGGTGGCGGGGTCAACGGTGACCTGTTCCTGACCATCCGCATGGCACCGCACCCGCTGTTCGATGTCGAAGGTCATGACCTGATCATCACTGTGCCGTTGGCACCGTGGGAGGCGGCCCTGGGCGCCAAGGTGGCGGTTCCGACCCTGGATGGCAAGATCAACCTGACCATCCGTCCTGACAGCCAGAGCGGCCAGCGCCTGCGTGTACCGGGCAAGGGCCTGGTCAACAAGCAGGGAGAGCGCGGCAACCTTTATGCGCAGCTCAAGGTGGTGATGCCGCCTGCGTCGGACGAATCTGCCCGCGAACTCTGGACCAAGCTTTCCGAGAAAGCTGCGTTCAACCCGAGGACACAATGGAGTAAGTGATCATGAGCAGCACCCTGATCGTTCAACTGGACATGCGTACCCTGTGTCAGGAAGCCGATGTCACGGCTGAATGCGTGATCGAAATCGTCGAACATGGCATTGTCGAACCGTCCGGGCGAACGCCGGAGGACTGGCTGTTTGACGATCAGGCGCCGCTGGTGACCAAACGAGCGGTGAAGCTGCACCAGGAGCTGGAACTGGAGTGGGAAGGGGTGGCGCTGGCGCTGGAGCTACTGCAGGAAGTGCAGCAGTTGCGCAGTGAGAACAACATGCTGAAGCAGCGGCTGGGCCGGTTTATTCAGATGTAGGTTCCCTTGCCGGCATCTGTGGGAGCGGCCTTGTGTCGCGATGGGCTGTGCAGCAGCCCCAGATCTTTGCTCCACCGCAAAATTGCCAGGGCTGCTTTGCAGCCCGTTCGCGACCCAAGGCTGCCCCCACAATGGACCGCATTTCAGGTCGGTCCGGCGCCCGGGTTCAACCTTCCGGGCGAACGCCGGAGGACTGGCTGTTTGACGATCAGGCCTTGCCGGCGGCATCTGTGGGAGCGGCCTTGTGTCGCGATGGGCTGTGCAGCAGCCCCAGATCTTTGCTCCACCGCAACATTGCCAGGGCTGCTTTGCAGCCCGTTCGCGACCCAAGGCTGCCCCCACAATGGACCGCATTTCAGGTCGGTCCGGCGCCCGGGTTCAGCACCAGTTGCATGAAGGTCAGATCAAGCCAGCGGCCAAACTTTACCCCCACCTGCGGCATCTGGCCGGTCACCACGAAGCCCAGCCGCTCATGCAGGCGAACCGACGCCGCATTGCCACTCTCGATGGCCGCCACCATCACATGCTTGCCGCACCCCTTCGCACGCTCGATCAGCGCGGCCATCAACACCGGCCCCAATCCCTTGCCCCGTTGGTCGCCACGGACATACACCGAGTGCTCCACAGTCAGGCGAAAGCCCTCGAACGGCCGCCAGTCGCCAAACGAGGCATACCCCAGCACGCCCGTCTCATCTGTAGCTACCAAAATCGGGTAGCCCTGCTGCGCCCGCGCTTCAAACCAGGCCTGGCGGTTGCCGAGGTCCACTGGGGTTTCGTTCCAGATCGCCGTGGTGTTGAGCACCGCGTCGTTGTAGATGTCCAGTATGCCCGGCACATCGGTGGGCCGGGCATCGCGAATTTCGTAGCTCATGACAGCGTCTCGCAAGGTCGTTGCTCGCAGATTAAATGGTTACCAGCCCGCGTACACCTTCGGCTTGCATGTTTTCGCCGCGGCCGCGCTGGATGATTTCGCCGCGGGCCATGACCAGGTACTGGTCAGCCAGCGCTTCGGCAAAGTCGTAGAACTGCTCCACCAGCAAAATCGCCATGTCGCCACGCTCGGCCAAGCGGCGGATGACCGCGCCGATCTCCTTGATCACCGACGGCTGGATGCCTTCGGTCGGCTCGTCGAGAATCAGCAGGCGTGGGCGGCTGGCCAGGGCGCGGCCGATGGCCAGCTGTTGCTGCTGGCCGCCAGACAGGTCGCCACCGCGGCGTTGTTTCATCTGCTCCAGCACAGGGAACAGCTCGTAGATGAAGGCCGGTACCTCGCGGGCTTCGCGGGCGGGGAAGCGCGACAGGCCCATCAGCAGGTTTTCCTCGACGGTCAGGCGCGGGAAGATCTCGCGGCCCTGGGGCACGTAGGCGATGCCGGCCTGCACCCGTTGCTGTGGTTTGAACGCGGTGATCGGCTTGCCTTCCCATTCGATGCTGCCGTCGCGGGCGGGCACCAGGCCCATCAGGCAGCGCAGCAAGGTGGTCTTGCCCACGCCGTTGCGGCCCAGCAGGCAGGTCACTTCGCCGACCTTGGCTTCGAAGGACAGGCCGCGCAGGATGTGGCTGCCGCCGTAGTACTGGTGCAGGGTGTCGATCTTGAGCATGTGAGAGTTCCTGAAAGGGATGCTGTGCCTGTGCCGACCTTTTCGCGGGTAAGCCCGCTCCTACGACGGGAACCGCCCCATGGCATTACGCCCCCTGTAGGAGCGGGTTTACCCGCGAAGAGGCCGGCACAGGCGCCAAAAATTTCAAATCCGGTCACCGGCCCAGATACACCTCGACCACCCGCTCATCTGCCTGCACCTGCTCCAGCGAGCCTTCCGCCAGCACGCTCCCCTGGTGCAGCACGGTCACATGGTCGGCAATGCTGCCGACGAAGCCCATGTCATGCTCCACCACCATCAGCGAATGCTTGCCAGCCAGGCCCTTGAACAGCTCGGCGGTAAATTCGGTCTCGGCATCGGTCATGCCGGCCACCGGTTCATCGAGCAGCAGCAGTTGCGGCTCCTGCACCAGCAGCATGCCGATTTCCAGAAACTGCTTCTGCCCATGCGACAGCAAGCCAGCCTGGCGCTGGGCCAGCGGCAGCAGGCGCAGAGTGGTCAGCACGTCCTCGATACGCTGGCGCTGGTCACCGCTCAGGCGCGCGGCCAGGCTGGCCCACACCGACTTGTCGGTCTTCAGCGCCAGTTCCAGGTTCTCGAACACGGTCAGCGCTTCGAACACTGTGGGCTTCTGGAATTTTCGGCCAATGCCGGCCTGGGCGATCTGGTACTCGCTCATGCGGGTCAGGTCGAGGGTATCGCCGAAGTAAGCCGTGCCGCTGTCGGGGCGGGTCTTGCCGGTGATTACGTCCATCATCGTGGTCTTGCCGGCACCGTTGGGGCCGATGATGCAGCGCAGCTCGCCCACCCCGATGTACAGGTTCAGCGCGTTGAGCGCCTTGAAACCATCGAAGCTGACGCTGATGTCTTCCAGGCTCAGCACCGTACCGTGGCGGGTATCCAGGCCGGCCTTGCGGCTGTGGCCCAGGCCGATGGCATCGCGCCCGGCGCCGAGGTTGTCGAATACCGGTTCCAGCATGAACTCCGGGTGGACTGGGGGCACGCCTCTCATGGCTGGCTCCTTTTCTTCAACAGGCCGACCACGCCCTTGGGCAGGTACAGGGTAACGAGGATGAACAACGCGCCGAGGAAGAACAGCCAGAACTCGGGGAAGGCCACGGTGAACCAGCTTTTCATGCCATTGACCAGGCCGGCACCGAGCAGCGGGCCGATCAGCGTGCCGCGCCCGCCCAAGGCTACCCAGACGGCGGCTTCGATCGAGTTGGTCGGCGACATCTCGCTGGGGTTGATGATGCCCACCTGCGGCACGTACAGCGCACCGGCCAGGCCGCACAGCACGGCGCTCAGTACCCACACCAGCAGCTTGAAGCCGCGCGGGTCGTAGCCACAGAACATCATGCGGTTTTCAGCGTCACGCACGGCGGTGAGCAGGCGGCCGAACTTGCTGCGGGTCAGGCGCCAGCACAGGTACAGGCTGGCCAGCAGCAGGCCCACGGTCAGCAGGAACAACACCGCGCGGGTGCCCTGGGCTGCAATGTCGAAGCCGAGGATGGTGCGGAAGCTGGTGAAGCCGTTGTTGCCACCGAAGCCGGTTTCGTTGCGGAAGAACAGCAGCATGCCGGCAAAGGTCAGGGCCTGGGTCATGATCGAGAAGTACACGCCCTTGATCCGCGAGCGGAAGGCGAACCAGCCGAACACCAGCGCCAGCAGCCCGGGGGCCAGCACCACCAGGCACAGGGCCCAGGCGAAATACTGGGTACCGGCCCAGTACCAGGGCAGCTCGGTCCACGACAGGAAGGTCATGAACCCGGGCAGGCCGTCGCCGGCGGCCTGCCGCATCAGGTACATGCCCATGGCATAGCCGCCCAGGGCGAAGAACAGGCCATGGCCCAGTGACAGCAGCCCGGCATAGCCCCAGACCAGGTCCAGGGCCAAGGCGACGATGGCGTAACAAAGAATCTTGCCGACCAGGGTCAGGGTGTAGGCCGACACCTGTAGAGCATGGTCTGCCGGCAGCAGTGAGCACAGTGGCAAAGCCACCAGCAGCAGGACGACGACGGTACCGATGGCAAGGGTCAGGCGTGGGCCGGCCTTTTGCGTAGCAGTGACAAGCAGTGGCTGGTTCATCAGTCGATTACCCGTCCCTTGAGGGCGAACAGGCCTTGCGGGCGTTTCTGGATGAACAGAATGATCAACGCAAGGATGAGGATCTTGCCGAGTACGGCACCGATCTGCGGCTCCAGCAGCTTGTTGGCGATGCCCAGGCCGAACGCGGCCCAGAGGCTTCCGGCCAGTTGCCCGACGCCGCCGAGCACCACCACCAGGAACGAATCGATGATGTAGCTCTGGCCCAGGTCCGGGCCGACATTGCCCACCTGGCTCAAGGCCACGCCACCGAGCCCGGCGATGCCCGAGCCAAGGCCAAAGGCGAGCATGTCGACGCGCCCGGTGGACACGCCGCAGCAGGCGGCCATGTTGCGGTTCTGGGTGACTGCGCGCACGTTCAGGCCCAGCCGGGTACGGTTGAGCAGCAGCCAGGTGAGCAGCACCACGGCCAGGGCGAAGCCGATGATGACCAGGCGGTTGTATGGCAGCACCAGGTTGGGCAGCAGTTGGATGCCGCCGGACAGCCAGGCCGGGTTGCTCACCTCGACGTTCTGCGCGCCGAACAGCAGGCGGATGGCCTGGATCAGGATCAGGCTGATGCCCCAGGTGGCCAGCAGGGTTTCCAGTGGCCGGCCGTACAGGTGGCGGATCACCGTGCGCTCCAGCGCCATGCCTACCCCGGCACTGACGGCGAACGCCACCGGCAGGGCAATCAGCGGGTAGAACTCGATGGCGCCTGGGGCGAAGCGCTGCAGCAGTACCTGGACCATGTAGGTGCTGTAGGCGCCGAGCATCAACATCTCGCCATGGGCCATGTTGATCACCCCAAGCAGGCCGAAGGTGATCGCAAGGCCCAGCGCTGCCAGCAGCAGGACCGAACCCAGCGACAGGCCGCTGAAGGCCTGGCCGAGCAGTTCGCCTACCAGCAGTTTGCGCTTGACCTGGGCCAGGCTCGTTTCGGCGGCTGTGCGCACACCTGGGTCGCGTTCCGCATCGGGCTGCAGCAGGGCTTCGAGGCGCGTGCGGGCCAGCGGGTCGCCGGTTTCACCCAGCAGGCGCACGGCGGCCAGGCGCACTGCTGGCTCGCTGGCGCCCAGTTGCAGGTTGGCCAGGGCCAGGCCGAGGGCGGCCTGTACAGCGGCGTCCGGCTCGGCGGCGAAGCGCCGGTCGAGGAAGGCCATTTGCGCGGGTTGTGCGCTTTTCTGTAATTGCTGGGCCGCGGCCAGGCGGGTGTCGCTGTTGTCGCTGAGCAACTGGTGGCTGGCCAGGGCGTTGTCGATCAGGCCGCGCAGGCGGTTGTTCAGGCGCACCTTGCGGGTGTCGTCGGCAGCGATGCGGCCTTGGCGCAGGTTTTCCAGCAGCGGTAGGCGCGCAGCATCGGGTTGTGCTGCCCAGCCTTCGAGCAGGCGGCCTTGCTCGGCGGGCTTGGCGGTGAGAAAGAATTCGCCCTCGCTGGCGTGGGTTGCCAGGGGCATTAGCAGGAGAAGGGTGAGCAGGAGTCTGAGCATGCGGGCAATCCTGGAAATCGGTGTTGGATTCTTCGCGGGTGAACCCGCGCCTACACAGGGACGGTGCAAGGTTTGAAACCTGCGCGGTCCTTGTAGGAGCGGGTTCACCCGCGAATGGGCTGCAAAGCAGCCCCATGCACTCAGTTACCTTTCACGGCGTAATCTGGCCGCTTGTCATTGCCCGGAATGAACGGGCTCCATGGCTGCGCCCGCAGCGGCTGCTCGGTTTCCCACACCACGCTGAACTGGCCGTCATCCTGAATCTCGCCGATCATCACCGGCTTGTGCAGGTGGTGGTTGGTCTTGTCCATGGTCAGGGTGAAGCCCGACGGCGCCTCGAAGCTCTGCCCGGCCAGTGCTTCGCGGACCTTGTCAACGTCAGTGGACTTGGCTTTCTCGACAGCCTGGGCCCACATGTGGATGCCCACGTAGGTGGCTTCCATGGGGTCGTTGGTCACGGCCTTGTCGGCACCCGGCAGGCCCTTGGCCTTGGCGTAGGCCTTCCAGTCGGCGACGAATTTCTGGTTGACCGGGTTATCCACCGATTCGAAGTAGTTCCATGCCGCCAGGTGGCCCACCAGCGGTTTGGTGTCGATGCCGCGCAGTTCCTCCTCGCCCACCGAGAAGGCCACCACCGGCACGTCGGTGGCCTTCAGGCCCTGGTTGGCCAGTTCCTTGTAGAACGGCACGTTGGAGTCACCGTTGACTGTGGATATGACAGCGGTCTTGCCGCCGGCGGAGAACTTTTTGATGCTGGCGACAATGGTCTGGTAATCAGCGTGGCCAAAGGGCGTGTAAACCTCTTCGATGTCCTTGTCGGCCACGCCTTTGCTGTGCAGGAATGCGCGCAGGATCTTGTTGGTGGTGCGCGGGTAGACGTAATCGGTGCCCAACAGGAAGAAGCGCTTGGCGCTGCCGCCGTCCTCGCTCATCAGGTATTCCACGGCCGGGATGGCCTGCTGGTTCGGGGCGGCGCCCGTGTAGAACACGTTCGGCGACATCTCTTCGCCCTCATACTGCACCGGGTAGAACAGCAGGCCGTTGAGTTCTTCGAACACCGGCAGAACGGACTTGCGCGACACGGAGGTCCAGCAGCCGAACACCACGGCCACTTTGTCCTGGGTCAGCAGTTGGCGGCTCTTTTCAGCGAACAGCGGCCAGTTGGACGCCGGGTCGACCACCACCGGCTCCAGCATCTTGCCGTTCACGCCACCCTTGGCGTTGATCTGCTCGATGGTCATCAGCGCCATGTCCTTGAGCGATGTCTCGGAAATGGCCATGGTCCCGGAAAGCGAATGCAGGATACCGACCTTGATGGTCTCGGCGGCCTGGATACTCCAGCTCAGGCCCATCGCCGCAATCGATGCGCTGAGGGTAAGGGCCTTGATCAGACTGCGACGCTTCATGTGCTCTCTCCGCTGAGTTTTTTATGGTGTTGGGCAAGCGGGGAGGGCGTTGCAAGGGGTGTGCCTAGTGGCAAAAGGTACGGTTTAGAGGGGCTGTGCGAGGTGTTGGGGCGTTGGTTGGATCCAGGTTGGTGCCTGATGGAATTGTGTGCACAGGATTGGGGCCGCGGTGCGGCCCATCGCGACACAAGGCCGCTCCCACAGGGAAGGCGCCAGTTTTTAGAAATTGAGCAAGACAGTTGCTCCCACATCGGACGGCGTACACCGTGCCTTCGTGGGAGCGGCCTCGTGTCGCGAAAGGGCTGCGACGCAGCCCCCGAGGCCATCAGCCGTTACGCACGGCCGTGCGGGGATGGCGCCTGCTGCGTACGAGCTGGTAGGTCACCGCCAGCACCACAAACCAGATCGGCGTCACCACCAGCGCTGAACGGGTATCCGCTTCCAGGCTCAGCAACACCAGGATGAAAGCGAAGAACGACAGGCACACGTAGCACATGAAGCGCCCGCCCGGCATCTTGTAGTTCGATGCCTGGTGCAGCGCCGCGCGGTCTTTGCGGTACTTCAGGTATGACAGCAGAATCAGCGTCCACACGAACATGAACAGTACCGCCGACACGGTGGTGACCAGGGTGAATGCCTCGACCACGTTCGGCACCAGGTAGATCAGCACCGCACCGAGCAACAGGCAGGTGCACGAGAAGTACAGGCCGTTGGCCGGCACCGAACGGCTCGACAGTTTTTCAAAGGCCTTGGGCGCGTCACCTTCCTGCGACAGGCCGTAGAGCATGCGGCTGGTGGAGAATACGCCGCTGTTGGCCGAGGAGGCCGCCGAGGTCAGCACCACGAAGTTGATGATGCTCGCTGCCGCCGGCAGGCCTGCCAGCACGAACAACTCAACGAAAGGGCTCTTGCCTGGCACCACGTCGCGCCACGGGGTCACGGCCATGATCGCGATCAGCGCCAGCACATAGAACACGATGATGCGGATCGGGATCGAATTGATCGCCCGCGGCAGGGTGCGTTCCGGGTTCTTCGCTTCGGCGGCGGTGGTACCCACCAGCTCGATGCCGACGAAGGCGAACACGGCGATCTGGAAACCGGCGAAGAAGCCCAACAGGCCATGGGGGAACATGCCGCCGTCATTCCACAGGTTGGCCAGCTGGGCGGTGCGCCCGCTGGGCGAGGTGAAGCCGGTGATGACCATGTACAGGCCGGTCGCGACCAGACCGAGGATGGCAACGATCTTGACCAGGGCGAACCAGAACTCCATTTCGCCGAACATTTTTACGGTGACCAGGTTCAGCGACAGCAGCAGCCCTACGCAGGTCAGCGCCGGTATCCACTGCGGCAAGTCAGGGAACCAGAACTGCGTGTAGGCGGCGATGGCGACCACATCGGCAATGCCGGTGACCACCCAGCAGAACCAGTAGGTCCAGCCAGTAAAGTAGCCGGCCCAGGGGCCGAGCAGGTCGGCGGAAAAGTCGATGAACGATTTGTAGTTCAGGTTCGACAGCAGCAGTTCGCCCATGGCGCGCATGACGAAGAACAGCATGAAGCCGATAATCATGTAGACGAAGATGATCGATGGCCCGGCCAGGCTGATGGTCTTGCCTGAGCCCATGAACAGACCGGTACCGATTGCGCCGCCGATGGCGATCAGTTGGATGTGGCGGTTGGTCAGGTTGCGTTGCAGGTGCGGTTCATCTGTCGCTATGGGTGAGGTTTGCGTCATAGGCTGCATTCCCTTGTAAAGGCCAGTCTTCTTGTCAGAGGTAGCCGGCTAGGCTAACACGCGCGTTCCAGTTCGGGGCGCGACAGATCGACTCTCCATTGCGGCTCAGCATTTCGCCTGTATCGGCCTCTTCGCGGGTAAACCGCCCCTACAAAGGCAACGCGGTCCCCTGTAGGAGCGGGTTTACCCGCGAAGAGGCCAGCACAGGCAACACAAGGCTCAAGCGCTGGCCACGACCCTGCGGCGCCTCACCACCAAACTATCCACCCCCCACATCACCACCATCGACACCCCTACCAGCGGGAACATCACCCCCAGCACCAGCATCACTGCCACCGCCGCCTTCCAGCGTGGCAGGTCATGACGCAAAGGCGGTACGCCCAGGCCGCCGTCGGGCCGGCGCTTCCACCACATCACCAGCCCGCTCACCGAACCCAGCAGGATCATCAGGCACACCAGCAGGATGATGATCTGGTTCAGCGCCCCGAACATCTTGCCTTCGTGCAGCATCACGCCCAGCTCGGTGGCGCGGGCAACCGGGCTGTAGTCCTGCCAGCGCACATCGGCCAGAACCTTGCCGGTGTATTGGTCGACATGCAGGGTGGCGTCGTTGCGCGGGTCGTCGGCGAACACGGCAATGGTGAACACCCCGTCGGCAGTGGTGGGCAGGGTAATGCTGTAGCCCGGCTCGACCTGACGCGAAGTGGCAATGTCTTCGACTTGCTGCACGCTCACCTGGGGCGCTGCGGGCAGGTCCGACATCATGTGGTGCCCGCCGTGCTCGGCGTGTGCACCGGACTGTGGCATCGGCGTGTTTTCCATGGCCCAGGGTACGGTCTGGCGGTGTGCGCTGTTCAGCTCACGCGCCTGCTGGTCCGACTTGGGCACGTCGTTCCACATGGCTGCCGGGAAGCGGTTCCACAAATCAGCGTACTGCTTGCCCCACAAGCCGGTCCAGGTCATGCCGCTGATCAGCATCAACAACAGCAAGGCTGAACCCCAGAAACCGATTACCGCGTGCAGGTCACGCCAGAGCAGCCGGCCGCGTGCCGCCAGCCGCGGCCAAAGCACGCCAGCGCCACTGCGCCCGCGCGGCCACCACAGGTACAGGCCCGATACCACCAGCACGATGCCCCAGCCCGCCGCCAGTTCCACCAGCCGGTCACCGACCGTGCCGACCATCAGCTCGCCATGCAGGGCGCGGGCGATGGCTTGCAGGTTCTGCTTGCCGTCCTGTTCGCCGAGGACCTTGCCGCTGTATGGGTCGACGAACACGTTCAGTTCGCGCCCGCCGTCATGCACCACGAACTGTGCACTGCGCTCGGCGTTCAGTGGCGGCAAGTACTGGGCGATGTGGCCCTTTGGGTAGGCTTGGCGCACTTCAGCCAGCATCGTGTCTGCGCCCTGCCGGTGCTGGCCGGCCTCGACCACCATCAGGTCGCGGTACAGCAGCGGGTCGAGCTGGGGCTTGAACAAGTAGATGATCCCGGTGATTGCCAACAGGATCATGAACGGGGCCACGAACAGCCCCGCATAAAAATGCCAACGCCAGGCCAGGTTATAGAAAGAGACGCGTGTTCCTCTCATGGGAACCTCCTTTTTTGACCAGCTGAAAGGCGCAACCGAAGCTGCGCCCGTTGTTGTCAGAAGCTGAAATCGACCTTGGTCCAGAAGGTCCTGCCTGGCTCGTTGACCGGCTGTGGATCTGTAGCCGGGTAGCCGAACCCGGCGTTCCCGGCCAGGTTCAAGTGCTCGGCGTAGGTTTTGTCGAACAGGTTGTCGACCCCTGCGCTGAGCTTGAGGTTGTTGTTCACCTTGTAGGCGCCGTTCAGGGAGAACACGCCGAAGCCGGCGCTCTTGTCGTAGTCCTTGCCAACGACGTTCCCTTGGTTTTCGGCAATGCGGTTTTGCGCCGCCACCAGCCGCCACAGTGCGCCGACGCTCCACACATCGCGGCTGTAGGTCAGGCCCAGGCGGCTTTCCAGGGGAGGCATTTGAGGTAGCGCCTTGCCGTCACTGCTGTTCTTGCCCCAAGCGTAGGCAAGCGTGGCGTCGGCCTTCCAGTTGTCAGTCAGCTGGTAGGCGGCGCCCAGTTCGCCACCCATGATGCGGGCGTCGATGTTCTGCGCCTGCGAGGTGCTCATGCCCATCATGCCGGTGCGGTAGTCGAACAGGATGTAGTCGCGAATCTGCCCGACATAGCCCGAAGCCCAGGCCTCCAGGCGCTCGGTGCGGTACTGGATGCCGAAGTCGAGCTGGGTGGTTTTCTCTGGCTTGATGCCATCGAAGGCGTTGGCTGCCCCGGCGGGTGCCAGCTTGGGTGAGAACAGCTCCCAGTAGTCGGGGAAGCGCTGGGCGTGGCCGAGGCCGATGTAGGTGGTGGCTGGAATGGCTGCAAGGTCGTGCTCGTAGCGGATGAAACCGCTCGGCAAGGTGTCGGCACGGGTGTCGCCTTCGGTGGCGCTGGTTTTGCGGAAGTCACGCGCCGAGGCGCGGTCCAGACGGGCGCCGGTAATCAAGCGGTCCTCGCCGCTGACGTACCAGGTCAGTTCGCTGAAGGCGCCGTAGTTGTGGAAGTCGGCGTCCTTGGTCCAGGCCTGGCCCTTGTGTGCGTCCACACCCATACCGCCACGCTGGCGATGTTCGTTGGTTTGCGCGTCGATGCCGCTGATCAGCTGCACGTCGGCCCAGCGCCAGGTGGCCTTGATGCGTGCACCCATGGTGCGGCGGTCGACGTTGCTGACCATCGGCATGCCCATCATGCCGCTACCCGACGGCGTGCGCAGGCTGTAGTTGTCCATCACATGGTCGGCGTAGTTGTAGTAGACCTGCGCCTCGACTTTGTCGAGCACCTCGCCGAGGTTGGATTTTTCAAAGCGCAGGCCCAGGCTTTCGCGCTTGAACTGCGAGCCGTCCATGCCGCGCCCGGCGTAGCGGGCTTCGCCATCACCCTTGCCGGCCGTCAGTTCCAGCAAGGTGTCCTGGTCGGGTGTCCAGCCGAGGGCGACATCGCCGTTCCACTTGTCCCAGCGCGACGGCACGGTGTTGTTGTTGCCGTCGTGGTAGTCGTCCGAACGTGATTGGTTGCCGACGAAGCGGGCATAGGCCTGACTGTTGCCAGCCGCGGCATCCAGCACCTTGTCGAAGCGGCCGTTGGAGCCGGCCAGCAGGCTTGCGTTGACGCGGCTGCCGAGGGTGCCGAATTTCTCCGGTTCGCGTTCGAAGAGGATGGTGCCTGCCGAGCCGCCGGGCCCCCAGATGACGCTCTGCGGGCCTTTGATCACGGTCAGGCGGTCGTAGGTTTCTGGCGAAATATAGGACGTGGGCGCGTCCATGCGATTGGGGCAGGCGCCAAGCATCAAGCCACCGTTGGTGAGGATGTTCAGGCGCGAGCCGAACATGCCGCGCAGTACCGGATCGCCGTTGGTACCGCCGGCACGGATCGCCGAGAAGCCGGGGATGGTCTTCAGGTAGTCGGCGCCGTCGCTGGCCGGCACTGGCTGGCGCGGGTCTTTCGGGTTGGTGACCACGGTCAGCGGTGAACTCGGTGCCACGGCGGTGATCACCGTCGGGCTCAGCTCGGGTGCGTCGTGCATATGGCCTTCATGGCCAGGGTCGGCGGCCAGGGCCATGGGTGCGAGCAGCGAACCGCACAGGGCGGCGATGGTCCCACGCAGGGACAAGGCAAAAACAGGGGTGCAGCCGGACATAATGATTCCAGTCGATCAGTCATGAGTTAGCGCGAAGCCTCCTGGCTTCGTGCGCAAAATGTGGTTTCAGACGTTGATCGAAGAAGGCGGGGCGCGGCTGCGCGCACCAGGGAATACAGCCTGCCGGGCATGGCCCTGGTGCGTTGGCGCAAGCAGGTGGCTGGTGGGGACGATGCTGCCGGCGCTGAGCGGGCTAAGGGCCTGGGGCAGGGCCGGGCAGTTGAACAACAGGCTGCAGTAACCGCACTTTTCCCACATCACATGCAGCTGGCCATCGCCGCCGTGGCCGTGGTGGGCGTCGCCGCCGTGCTGATGGGCAGCCGCCATCGGCATGTCCATCGGCATGTTCATGCCCGCGTGGTGGTCCATCGGCATCGACTGGGAAATCAGCGGGCCGATGAAGATCATCCACATGGCGAACAGGCTCAGCCATCCGCCACCGGCGCGCCTGAGGTCAGGGCGGGTGGTACGGCCGATGCTGTGGCGCGGCAGGCTCATGGCGTGTGCCTGTCAGCAGGTATCAGTGCGCGTGTTCGTGGGCTTGCGGCTGGTCCGCAGGCGCCTGCTTCTGCACGGCCACTTCGACGGTGATGTCGCCGGCCTTTTCGAAGTGCAGGGTCAACGGGAAGCGTTTGCCGTCGCTGAGCAGGCTACGGTCCTTGGGCTGCATCAGCATCACGTGGTAGGCGCCAGGGGCAAAGGTCAGGTCCTTGCCGGCAGGCACTACCACGCTGGGCACCTGTTGCATCTTCATGGCGCCAGTGGCGCTCATGGCATGCTCGTGCAGTTGCGCGTCATCGCTGATGGGGCTGTCGACACTGAGCAGGCGGTCATCGGCCTGGCCTTTGTTGTGCACCACGAAATACGCGGCGACGTTAGGCGCGTTGGGTGGCAACTGCAGCGACCACGGGTGAGCAATGTGCAGGTCACCCACGCTGTATTCGTGGGCATTGGCAAAGGCGCCAGGCAGCAGCAGGGCGGCCATGACGAGGGCGTGCTTGAGCATGGTGAATCTCCGTTTCCGTTCTGGTTCAGGCAGACAGCGTGATGAACTCAGGCTAGCGGAGAGGCACGAGGATTCAGCCCAGGCCAGAGCTGGCGGGGCGTGGGTGTGTACTTGGCAGGTGGCGGCAGCAGCCCGCTGAGCAGTGTCGGCGGGTTGTGCAACTGTGGCGGGTAGCCGGGCAGGGCCAGCAACGGCACGGCACCAGAGCAGCACCAGCAGTTCATCATGCCGGCGCTGTCGTCACTTTGCGGGCCGAGGTCGATCTTGGCCAGGGCCTGAACGTCGACGTTGGCCTTGTTGGCCATGCTGGAACAGAAAGCCCCCCACAGCAGCTGCTCGGCCGGGCCCTTGGGCGCAGCAGAAGACAGCGGCATGGCCAGCAAGTTGAATAGCACTGCAAGGCAGGCTATCCAGGCAATGTGCCGACGTGGGGGCATGGAGAGATCCGGTCAGGAATCGTGGTGGCTATTGTAAGGCGGAGTATAGGTAAAAATGGCAGGGTGCGGTGAAGTGACGCAGGTGGCCTGGTAATGGGGGCTGCTGTGCAGCCCATCGCGACACAAGGCCGCTCCCACAGAATTGCGTCAGCCTCGAATACTGCGCTGTCCTGTGGGAGCAACTGTCTTGCTCAATTTCTAAAAGCTGGCGCGCAGCTCAGATCCCTGTGGGAGCGGCCTTGTGTCGCGATAGGGGCGCAAAGCGCCCCCGACACTCTCAAACCTTGTTGCGGCCCATCAACCCGCGCACGGTCTCTTGCAGGTCAGCCGGCAACACCACCACTTTGGCATTGCTGCTCCCCGCCAGGTTCTCCATCGCGCCCACATAGCGTTCGCCCAATAGGTACATCGCCGGTACGGTCTCGTTGCCCACCGCTTCCTTCACCAGCGAAATCGAGCGCGCCGAGGCCTCGGCCAGGCTGATCTGCGCCTCGGCATCCAGCCTGGCCGCCTGCAGGCGCGCCTCTGCTTCGAGGATCGCCGCCTGTTTGGCCCCTTCGGCGCGGGTGACGTCGGCCTTGCGCTCACGCTCGGCTGCGGCCTGGCGTTCCATGGCCAACTGCATGTTTTCTGAAGGTTTGATGTCTTGAATTTCCACCGAGCGCACGGTCACGCCCCAGTCTTCGGTCTGCTCGGACATTGCATCGCGCAGACGGGCCTTGATCTGCTCGCGGCTGGACAGCGCCTCGTCGAGGTCCATTGCACCGACGATGGCGCGCAGCGAGGTCATGGTCAGGCTGGTGACGGCGAACGAGAAGTCCTGCACGCCATACGAGGCTTTCTGCGGGTCGACTACCTTGGCGAAACACAGGGCGTTGGCGACGATTACCGCGTTGTCCTTGGTGATGATTTCCTGCTGCTGCACATCGAGGATGATGTCCTTGGTCGGCAGGCGGTAGGCGACCACGTCCATGTAGGGGATGACAATGTTCAGGCCCGGCTTGAGGGTGCTGTGGTAGCGGCCCAGGCGCTCGACGATCCACTCCTCGCCCTGGGGCACGATGCGTACCCCCTTGAACACGGTGATCAGGACGAACAGGGCAATGGCGCCGACGACGATGAGGCTGGTCATGCTGCAAAATTCCTTTTAATGCGGATTCAGGCCCGGATAACGCGGGCGGTGTTCCCCTCGATGGCGGTCAGGCGTACCCGCTCGCCGGCAGCGATCTGGCCATCGGCGATGCAGGTCCATTCTTCGTTGCCGAGGATCGGCTTCTGGAAGCGTACGCGGCCTTTCTGGAACTCCGACACGGGAGCGGTCAGCAGGCCCACTTCGCCGATCACGCTGTCGGCGGTCCAGCGCACATCCGGCTGCTTGCGCCGAAACACTTTGAACCACAGCACAGTGGTGGCCGACGACAGCAGTACCCACAGCAGGACCTGCATGTCCAGTTGCAGGCTGGGTGCGGCGAGCGAGATAAGCGAGACCAGCACGGCGCCGATGCCGAACCAGAGTATGAAGAACGTTGGGAGGACCAGTTCAAGCAGGATCAGCGCGATGCCGAAGACCAGCCAGATCCACCATTGCATTTCCATATGGGTGAAACCTTCCGGGGGAGGGGCGTCGAGTTTAAGGCAGCAGAGCGGCAACGGGCCACTGGGTTAGTTGGAAGAAAAGTCTGAAATCTTTGTAGGAGTGCCTGTGTGTCGCGAAAGGGCAGCGCCTAGAGGGCGAGCGCTGTTGCCAGGTCCGCCAGTGAGTCGAATGTTCGGTCCACCTCCGGCAGTGCCGGACGTTTCAGGACAAGCACCGGCACGCCAAGCTCCCGTGCTACCTCCAGCTTCGGCTCGGTCGCCACACTGCCGCTGTTCTTGCTGATCAGCACATCGATGTGGCGGCGCTGGAACAACGCCCGCTCATCTTCGATATGGAACGGCCCACGTGCGCCAATCACTTCACAGCGCTCGTTGCCAGGGCACGCCTCCAGCGCACGCAAGGTCCAGAACTGCTCTGGCGGAATCTCGTCCAGGTGCTGCAGCGGCTCGCGTCCTAGCGTGAACAGTGGCCTGCGGAACGGCTTCAGTGCTTCGATCAACCCTGCCCAATCCTCGACTTCTCGCCAGTCGTCCCCTGCTTGCGCCTGCCAGGCGGGACGACGCAAGGCCCAGCACGGGATGCCGACGTTGCGTGCGGCGCTGGCGGCATTGCGGCTGATTTGCGCGGCATAGGGATGGGTGGCGTCGATCAGCAGGGTGATACCCGCCTCGCGCAGGTAGCGGGTCAGGCCCTCGACACCGCCATAGCCCCCGACCCGCACCTGGCATTGCAAGCCCTGCGGCACGCGGCCGATACCGGCCAGGCTGTAGACATGTCGAGGCCCGAGTTGGCGGGCCATCGCCAGGGCTTCAGTGACCCCCCCCAGCAACAGGATGCGCGCAGTCATTGCACACCCGCCTGGCCGACGATGCCGCCTTGGCGGTCGATGGCGAACACCTCCACGTGCACCTGCGCCGGCACGACGCTACGGGCGAAGGCCAGGGCGTGGGCACACACCGCGTCACCCAGGGCAATGCCGGCCGCATGAGCCAGGGCGAGCGCTTGCTGGCTGGTGTTGGCGCCGCTGATGGCAGCCTGCAACGCCTCGTCAGCGCCAATGTCTGCGGCCCAACCTGCCAGTTGCGGCAAGTCGATGCTGGAGTGACGACTGTGCAGGTCCATGTGCCCGGCGGCCAGTTTGCTGATCTTGCCGAAGCCGCCGCACAGGGTCAGGCGCGGCACCGGTACCTTGCGCAGGTGCTTGAGCACCGCGCCGACGAAATCGCCCATTTCGATCAGGGCGATTTCCGGCAGGCCGTAGACGCGGCGCATGGTGTCTTCGCTGGCATTGCCGGTGCACGCGGCTATGTGCGTGTAGCCGTTGGTGTGGGCCACGTCGATGCCTTGGTGGATCGAGGCAATGTAGGCCGCGCAAGAGAACGGCCGGACGATGCCGCTGGTGCCGAGGATCGACAGCCCGCCGAGGATGCCCAGGCGCGGGTTCATGGTTTTCAGGGCCAGTTGCTCACCATTTTGCACATTGACCGTGACCTCGAAGCCGCCAAGGTAGCCGCACGCGTCAGCCAGGCGTTGCAGGTGCTCACTGATCATGCGCCGAGGCACCGGGTTGATGGCTGGCTCACCCACCGCCAGCACCAGCCCCGGGCGTGTCACCGTGCCCACGCCGCTGCCAGCGACAAAACCAATGCCAGGTTCCGCCAGCAGGCGCACCTGGCTATAGAGCAGGGCACCGTGGGTCACGTCCGGGTCGTCACCCGCATCCTTGAGGGTGCCGGCTTCGGCGCACTCGCCGATCAGGCGGCAGAATTCCAGGCGCATCTGCACGACCTTGCCTTTGGGCAGGGTGATGTCCACCGCATCATCACGCTGCCCGGTGAGCAGCAGCTTGGCCGCTGCCAGGCTGGTGGCGGTGGCGCAGCTGCCGGTGGTAAGGCCGCTGCGCAGAGGCGCGGGCTGTTCGCGGGTTTCTTCACGCATCGGCGGGTTTCAGCACTTCCAGAAGGGTGATCGGCAGCGCCTGGCGCCAGGTGTCGAACGCACCCAAGGGCTGGGCATGAGCGACATGGATACGGGTCAACTCACCACCGTGCTGTTCGCGAAAGTGCGCCAGGGTCAGTTCGCTTTGCAGGGTGACGGCGTTGGCCACCAGGCGACCGCCGGGGCGCAGGCTTGCCCAGCACAGGTCCAGTACACCTGCGCGGGTAACGCCGCCTCCGATGAAAATTGCATCCGGTTGTTCCAGGCCTTGCAGCGCCGCTGGCGCCTTGCCGCGAACCAGTTGCAGGCCGGGTACACCCAATGCATCGCGGTTATGCTCGATCAAACCCTGGCGGCCTTCGTCGGCCTCGATGGCCAGGGCGCGGCATGCCGGGTGGGCACGCATCCATTCGATGCCGATCGAGCCGCAGCCCGCACCGACATCCCACAAAAGTTCGCCGGGTTGCGGTGCCAGGCGCGCCAGGGTGACGGCGCGGACATCGCGCTTGGTCAACTGGCCATCGTGCCGGTATGCGGCGTCTGGCAGCCCGGCCAGCCGGTGCAGGCGGGGCGCATCGGGCGTAGCCAGGCATTCGATGGCGACCAGGTTGAGCGCCGCGATACCGGTGTGCGGCCAGTCCTGGGCGGTGCCGGCCAGTGCGCGTTCGTCCACGCCCCCCAAGTGCTCGAACACCTGCAGGCGGCTTGGACCGAAACCTTTCCCGCGCAGCTGCGCCGCAATTGCCGCCGGGCTGTCGCCATCGTTGCTCAGCACCAGCAGGCGCATGCCGCTGTGCAAGTGGGCATTGAGCGCTGCCAGGGGGCGGGCCACCACCGACACCACCTGCAGGTCCTGCAGCGGCCAGCCCAGGCGGGCAGCGGCCAGGGCGCAGGAAGAGGGCATCGACAGCACGCGCATTTCTGCAGCAGGCACCTGGCGCGCCAGGCTGGCACCGACGCCGTAGAACATAGGGTCACCGCTGGCCAGCACGCACACCGGCTCGCCGCGCAGGTTCAACACCGGAGCCAACGAGAACGGGCTGGGCCAGGCCAGCTGTTCCGCGGTCACGCAACGTGGCAGCAAGGCCAGCTGGCGTGGGCTGCCGAAGACCCGCCCAGCGCCCAGCAGGGCGCGCCGGGCCTGTTTGCCCAGGCCGCTGAAGCCGTCTTCGCCGATGCCTACTACTGTCAGCCAGGGTGTCATGTATTTCGATCCGCCATTTTTGGGGCCGCTTCGCGCCCCTTCGCGGGCAAGCCCGCTCCTACAGATACAGGGCAGCCTGTGCAGCCTGCAGTGATCCTGTGGAAGCGGGCGAGCCCGCGAAGAAGGCGACGCGGTCCTGAAATTCTACTTAATCGCCGAGGATGCTCGACCACCGGCTTTTCATGCCGCCGGACAAAGCAGGCATAATACCGCGCCTTCTACACTCAAGCGCATTTTCACAGACTGCCGGATGCCCCTTTGACGCAGGCCCATGCCCCCCACGTATCGCCCCGCCCCTCGGCCTGCCCGGGGTTGTGGCGCATTGTCAGTGCCCGTGATGGCGGTATCTGCCGCATCAAGCTGCCGGGTGGCCTGCTGCTGGCCGAGCAGGCTGAAGCCGTGGCGGCGGCGGCGGAGCGTTTTGCTGGCGGCGTGATCGAGGCCACCAACCGTGGCAACCTGCAGATTCGCGGCATTGGCAGCGAGCATCGCGCTTTGGTCGAGGCACTGCTCGCAGCCGGCCTGGGACCACGCGATGCCGCGGGTGACGATGTGCGCAACGTGATGCTCAGCCCGCTGGCCGGGCATGACCCGCTCATGCTGCTGGACGCCCGGCCGCTGGCCGGGCAGATCCTCGACCTGTTGGAAGGCACCCCGCGCTTTCACCAGCTGTCGGCCAAGTTCGCTGTGCAGCTGGATGCCGGCGAGCGCCTGGCGATGCTCGAACACCCCCATGACCTGTGGCTGTCGCCCCTGCACCTGGATCAGCAGACCTGGCTGGCGTTTGGCCTGGCAGGTTGCCCGGCAGAGGGCCAGGCGCTCGGTGCGGTGCCGCTGGCGCAGGGCCTGATGCTGGTGCGCGCCGTGCTGGAGCGCTTCCTCGATCTGGCATCCCCGACGCAGACGCGCATGCGCCAGCTGCTTGAGGTGTACCCGCCAGCTGATTTTGTCGCTGGGCTCGGCCTGGACATCCGCCGCGATGCCGCCGTGCTCACGTGGCGGCGTGAACAGCACCGCGCCTCGTGGTTGGGCAGGTTGCCCCAGGCGCAGGGTGTTGCCCTTGGCGTTGCCCCGCCGCAAGGCCGCCTGACCCCCGCGATGCTGCGTGGCGCCGCACGTATTGCCCGTGAACTGGGCGATGCCAGCATGCGCCTTAGCCCCTGGCAAAGCCTGGTGCTGACCAACCTGCAAGCGCAGCACATCGATCAGGCCCTGGCCGAACTGTCTGCGCTGGGGTTGCTGTGCCACGACCGTGAACCCCTGGCGCGTATCAGCGCCTGCACCGGTGCCAGCGGCTGCGCCAAGGCCCTTGCCGAGACCAAGGCTGACGCCGTGGTCCTGGCCGCGCTGCTGGGCCCTGGCGTGCCGGCCAGCGTGCACCTGTCCGGCTGCCCCCGTTCCTGTGCTGTGGCCCATGTTGCCCCGGCCACCTTGCTGGCCCGTTCGCCGGGCCGTTACGACTTGTATCTGCGTGATGCGCGCCAGCCGGGTTTCGGTGCCCTGCGCGCCACCGACCTTACCTTGAATGAAGCAGGCGCCATGCTCGACCTGCCGACGGAGCACCTTGATGATTGACTACATCCGCGATGGTCAGGAGATCTATCGCAACTCCTTCCGGATCATCCGTGAGGAAGCCCGACTCGAGCGGATCCCCGCAGACCTTGAAAAGCTCGCCGTGCGCGTGATCCACGCCTGTGGCATGGTCGACGCCATCGATGGCCTGCAGTTCTCAGACGGTGCCGGCCGGGCCGGGCGTGAGGCGCTGCTCAACGGCGCGCCGATCCTCTGCGATGCGCACATGGTGGCCGAAGGGATCACCCGGGCCCGCTTGCCAGCTGACAACAAAGTCATCTGCACCCTGCGTGACCCCAGCGTGCCGGGCCTGGCCAAAGACGCCGGCAACACACGCTCCGCCGTAGCCCTGGAGCTGTGGCGCCCTTACCTGGAGGGCAGCGTGGTGGTCATCGGCAATGCCCCGACTGCGCTGTTCTACCTGTTGGAGATGCTCGACGCCGGTGCGCCCAAGCCGGCGCTGATCCTCGGGTTCCCGGTCGGTTTCGTCGGCGCTGCCGAGTCAAAGGCCATGCTCGCCGCCGACAGCCGTGGCGTGCCGTTCGTGATCATGCAAGGCCGCCTGGGCGGCAGCGCGATGGCCGCCGCGGCGGTCAACGCCCTGGCCACGGAGGTGGAATGATGGCCCCGCGCGGACGACTGCTTGGCCTGGGCGTGGGCCCTGGCGATCCTGAACTGATTACCCTCAAGGCCCTGCGCCTGTTGCGTGAGGCACCGGTGGTCGGCTACTTCGTGGCCAAGGGCAAGCGTGGCAATGCCTTCGGCATTATCGAGGCGCACCTGCAGCCCGAGCAGACCCTGCTGCCGCTGGTCTACCCGGTCACCACCGAAGTGCTGCCGGCGCCGCTGTCCTATGAGCAAGTAATCAGCGACTTCTACGACGAAGCCAGCGTACAGGTGGCCGAGCACCTGGATGCCGGCCGCGATGTGGCGGTGATTTGCGAAGGCGACCCGTTCTTCTATGGCTCCTACATGTACTTGCATGACCGCCTGGCGCAGCGCTACGAGGCAGAAGTGATTCCCGGTGTCTGCTCCATGCTCGGTGGCGCTTCGGTGCTGGGGGCGCCGCTGGTGTACCGCAACCAGAGCCTGTCGGTGTTGTCTGGCGTGTTGCCCGCTGAAGAGCTCAAGCGCCGTTTGGCCGATGCCGATGCAGCGGTGATCATGAAACTTGGGCGCAACTTCCCCAAGGTGCGCGAAGTGCTGGCCGACCTGGGCCTGGATGGGCGTGCGCTGTATGTGGAGCGGGCAACCATGGCCAACCAGAAGATCGTGCCGCTGGACCAGGTCGACCCGCAGTCGTCGCCGTACTTCTCGCTGATCATCGTGCCGGGGGAAAAATGGCAGGGCTGAACATGCACAGGGCCCCGGCCATCGTCATTCTCGGCCCGGGCAGCCTGACGACGGCGCAGCGTATCCAGGCCTGTTATCCGCAGGCCACGATCCATGGCCTCGAGGGGCGTGTCGAGGGTGCGGACCAGTCGTACGTGTCGTTCGGCGATACCCTGCGCGGGTTGTACCAGCAAGACACGCCGATCATTGCGTTGTGCGCCGCGGGTATCGTTATCCGCAGCCTGGCCAGCCTGCTCAGCGAGAAGGGCAGCGAGCCGCCGGTACTGGCCGTGGCCGAGGATGGTAGTGCGGTAGTGCCGTTGCTCGGAGGCCTCGGCGGGGTGAACGTGATGGCGCGGGAAATCGCTGACGCGCTGGGCGTTTCCGCCGCCATCACCACCAGTGGCGAGTTGCGCTTCGGGACTTGCCTGCTGAACCCGCCGCAGGGCTATGCATTGGCGGACATCGAGCAAGGCAAGCGCTTTGTATCCGACCTGCTGGCAGGTGAGTCCGTGCGTATCGAAGGTAACGCACCGTGGCTGCAGCTGGCGCAGTTGCCCGCCAGCGAAGCGGCGCAGCGCACCATCCATGTGGGGCATCAGGCGCGCCCGGCCAACCGCGACGAGCTGCTGATCCACCCGCGCCTGGTGGTCGTAGGCGTTGCAGGTGGCAATCTGCACAGTATTCGCGCAGCACTGCAGCAGGCCGGCATCGCCGAGCCCTCGGTTGCCTGCGTGCTGGCCGACGAGGCAACCATGGCCGACAGCGCCCTGCACGAAGCTGCGCAGGCCCTGGGTGTCCCCCTGCGCTTCGCCACCGGCCCTGGCGATGTGGCCAGCATGGTCGCTGCGGCGATGCCCGATGCTGAGTTGATAGCGCTTGAAGAAGTCGTGGTCGCGGTGGCGCCTGCCCCGGTCGACGTGGCGCAGGTCGGCCGCCGTCGCGGTCGCCTGGCGGTCATCGGCCTTGGCCCAGGTGCGGCGGAACTGATGGTGCCCGCGGTCAAGGCCGAACTTGCGCAGGCCGAAGATGTGCTCGGTTACGAAACCTACGTGCGCATGGCTGGCCCGTTCCGCGGCGACCAGGTGCTGCACTGCACCGACAACCGCGAAGAGATGCAGCGCGCCCGACATGCCTTCGAACTGGCGGCCCAAGGCCGTTCGGTGGTGGTGGTGTCGTCAGGCGACCCGGGCGTTTTCGCCATGGCCGCTGCGGTGCTCGAAGCATTGCACGAATCCAGTGACCCTGCCTGGCATCGCGTCGACCTGCAGATCTTGCCGGGGGTTTCAGCCTCGCTGGCAACCGCCGCCCAGGCAGGTGCACCGCTGGGGCATGACTTCTGCGTGATGTCGCTGTCGGACAACCTCAAGCCCTGGTCGATCATTGAAAAGCGCCTGGACCTGGCTGCCCAGGCCGACCTGGTGCTGGCCTTCTACAACCCGATCTCCAAGGCCAGGCCGCACCAGCTCGGTGTGGCCCTGGAGGTTGTGCGCCGACACCGTGACGGGAACACGCCTGTAGTCCTTGGCCGTGACATCGGTAGGCCGGGGCAGACACTGAAGGTAGTCACCTTGGCCGAACTGCTGCCAGAAATGGTCGACATGCGCACCATGGTGCTGGTGGGATCGTCCACTACCTGCACGTTCGACCGCGCAGCGGGTGGGGTTTGGGTCTATACCCCGCGCTGGTATGGCGCAAAGCCGTAAGCGGCGGCAGCGTGGGCAGATGAGGAACTGCTTCGTGGCAGATTGAGGTAAAGGTCACAGGTAGGTTTGCGGCTGGAGCTATTTGGCTCCAACCGTACCCTTCCTGGAGACCTTTCCCATGACGACCGATAAAGAGAAGCTGCAGCTTCAGGTTCTGCCGGACAAGAATCTGTTCGTGTTCCCCGACTTGATGGGTGAGCAAAACCGCGATGCTGCAAAGGCTTGTCATGCCCTGGCCACGCAAGGTGCCAACAAGCAGCATGACCCTATCCGTGAAACGCAACTCTGGTTCAAACACTACATTTACCTGATGTCCAAGATGGGCTGGGCGCCGACCAATGTCGATGTACAGCAGGTCACTGAACGCAATATGCGCCTTGAGATCAGCAACTTGCTGGGCAAGGGCCTGCAGGCGGCATATGGCGTTTTCACTGGCGATGTGGCAACCGCCCTGGACAATCTCGGCAAAACGGTTGTTTCAGCCTTGGCCGCCAGCACCAAAAACGTCGAGTTGCTCGACCGCAAGTCGGTCGAAGATGACCGAACCGGGCTGAGCCTTGCCAAGTGCGAGCAAACGGACGGCGGCCAAGTGGCGATGCTGGTCAGTGCGATCCAGACCGACGCCAAGCCTGACAAGGCTGCCAACTATCTGCTGGTCAAGTGGGAAAGCAACGGTACTTCCAACTTTGCTTGTGGTGCGGTGTTGAATTTCGATAAGCGCCAATACGACAAAGTTCGCGCCATTGTAGAAACCAAACTTGACGACAATGCCCTGCAGGTCCTGCTGGCACTGGAACTCTGACGATGAAGTTGGCCTGTCGACACGGCGTCGACGGGCCTGGAGGGCATACTGATGCACGCCAATTACACGTTGTGGTTGAACGGCAATAGCCTGGTATTGATCGACAACAATGTCAGTGCTTCACGAGCAGAAGTACTGTTGGATGTTCAGCTGGCAGCCTACCTGACCGCTAGCAAGGGTCACGCCCTTCAGGACGCTGAGTGGCACAAGGAGTATCTGCGAATTCAGAGTAACTTCGGCTGCACTGTCGCGACCTTGCATTCCGGCGCCGTGCCTGCTGCAACCGCAGTGGCCTGTGAACCGTGGAGCATGTTGCGGGCCAAGCTCTTGGCAGGTGTGCCCAGCGCCCTGCAGGGGCCGGTAGCCACATGCCTCGACGCCTATTCCGCCCAACCCGACGGTGGCATAGAACAGTTGTTATGGGCCGAATGTGTTCGGGCCCCGGACGATAAAGGCATGAGCCATGTACGTATGGAGTTGCGCCTGATACTGGCCGATTCAGGGGTCATCAGTACCGAGTTGGGCTTTAGCACAACAGAGCATCTGGCGATGGATTGGCTGTGGCAGCCGCTGAATCTTGCGAGTGCCCATGCCGCTCAGCAGTTCGATGCCAATTATTTCACCCATGAAAAAGTGATCAGTTCGATAAGTACGGGCTTGCATGACGCTATCAAGGTCAAGCAATTGCAGTACCGCAGCCAGGTCAAACGTGCGACAACATCAGGAGTCGAAGATGAGTGAGTTCAATCAAGGTGCCGCCAGTGGCAAACTCGTCCACAGCAGCCTGCTGTCATTCTTGCCAGGTGTTAGCCGCGAAGCCCGTGACGACATCCTGCTGGCCAATGCGTTTGCCCAGCAAGTTGCCTGGGGGGACTTCAACGAAGGCCTGGAGCCGGACTGGTTCAGAAACTACTGGCGTAACCTTGCGTTTCTGGGCTTTGATGGCAAGCTCGCGCCCACGGCGACTCGACCGGGGCCGGACAGGGCCAGCCTTGCCGAGCAGGCGCTTGCCCAGATTCGTCAGAAAGGCTCCGCCGGTCATTATCAATCTGCCCAGTCGTCGCTTCAGGCACTGCGCAATGACAGCCAGGCATTGACCGCGTTTGAATCCAGGGCAGTCTCCAAAGCGGTCGGACGCTTTCAGTTGCTGCCTTGCTCACAGCAGTCGAGCGGCTTCATCGACATGGTGTTGGTTCACATGGAAATGTCGATGAAAAAGACCTCCAAGGGCTTCTTGTTCATGCAGTTGAACAGTGAAGTAAAACTCGTGGACATGCGAGTCGAAGTGATCCACTTCAACTTGCAGGGGTTCCGCGAAGACTACCGCAAGCGGGCCCAGGCCAGTGTCGACAAGCAAAATGGCAAGGCGATCCTTGAGCTGCAGTTGTAGGCCTGCGGCCTACCGGCCTGGACTGCTTAGGCGCTGTACCCTAGGGCAGCAGGTAGCCGCGAATCCCGGTAAAGATGATCTGTGCTGCCAGGGCGCAGACGAATAGGCCCATCAGGCGGCTGACGATTTGCAAACCCTGGTCACCGAGCAGGCGCTCGATACCGTGCGATAGATACAGCACCAGCCCTACGGTAAAGCTGGCCAAAGCAATGCTGACGATGGCCAGCAGTTTTTCATCCCAGTGCGGCTGGCTTACCCCCATCACCAACAGGGCACCGATGGTACCGGGGCCAACGGTCAGCGGAATGGTCAGCGGTACGATGGTCACATCCTGCTGCACGTTGTCGGCCTGTACCGCCGGCTTGCCCTGGGCCATGCCCAGGGCTGAAATGAACAGCACGCTGCCGGCACCGATGCGGAAGGCATCGGCGGTGATGCCGAAAATGCCGAAAATCGCGCGCCCGAACAGGTACAGCATCACGCTGGCGACAAAGGCTGCGAACGCTACCTTCCAGGCCAGTTGCTTGCGCTCCTTGCTGGAGTGGCCGCGGGTCAGGCTGATGAAACACGACAGCACGAAGAACGGGCTGTAGAGCACGAGCATTTTCAGGTAGACGCTGAACAACTCATGGAGCATGAGCAGTGTTCCTTGGGTGTATGCCGGCGCGGCCTTGTGTCGCGAGGCCGCTCCTGCAAGAGCATTGGATATCGGTCAGGACGTATGTGCCGGGTCCACCTTGGCTTCCCGGTGATTGGCCCAGTATTGAATCAGCTCGCGCAACTGCGACAACTCCACTGGCTTGGCCATGTGTCCGTCCATGCCTGCCAGCCGCGCGCGTTCCTTGTGTTCGGCCAGGATGTGCGCAGTCAGTGCCACTACCGGCGTGCGCTGGCGCTGGTTGTCAGCTTCCCAGGCACGCAACTGCTGAGTGGCCGAGAAGCCGTCCAGTATCGGCATCTCGCAGTCCATCAACACCAGGTCATAATGCTGCGCTTTCATTGCCTGCAAGGCCTCTTCGCCATTGCAGGCCGTATCGGGCTTGAGGTTGAGCTTGCCGAGCATGCTGCGGATCACCTTGGTCGAGATGCTGTTGTCTTCGGCGACCAGCACGCGGAAGTCGCCTGGCAGGTCCAGCGCCTGCGGTATGCCAGGCAGGCTGGCGGGCATCGCCTGTTCGCGGCCGCGCTGGGCCAGCTCCTCGGCCAGGGTGGTCTTCAACGTATAACCGGCCACCGGCTTGGCCAGTATTCGCTTGACCCCGGCGTTGCGCGCGATGACTTTGCTCGGCGCATTGCTGATGCCGGTGAGCATCACCACCAGAATGTCGTGGTTCAGGCTCGGGTCTTCCTTGATCTTGGCGGCCAGCTGCATGCCGGTCATGCCGGGCATGTTCTGGTCCAGCAGCACCGCATCGAAGTAGTCGCGCAGGTGCGCCTTGGTGCGCAAAAGGGCCAGCGCCTCCTTGCCCGACGGCACCGCGCTGACGTTCATGCCCCAGGCGCTGCACTGCTGTACAAGCACCTTGCGGCACGTGTCGTTGTCGTCCACTACCAGGACGCGGGCATCGCGCAGCGGGCTGTCGAGGTCCGCCGGTGGCTGTTCCAGGCGTGAAGGGTCCAGCGGCAAGGTCAGCCACAGGGTGTTGCCCATCCCGGTGTTGCTCTTGATGCCGAACTCGCCCTGCATCAGGCCGATCAGCTGTTTGGCGATGACCAGCCCCAGGTGGCCGCCCAGCTTGTTGCTGGAAAGGAAGTGGTGGCTGTGCAACTCGGCCTGCAGCAAGGCTTCACGGTCGGCAGCGGGCAACGGCTCGCCGCTGTCCTGCACGGCGATACGCAGGCGTGGCACCTCACCGCGTTGATCCAGCGCCACCACCAGCAGGATCTCGCCCTGGTCGGTGTTTTTCAGGGCGTTTTCCAGCAGGCTCGATAAGGCCTGGCGCAGGCGCGTCGGGTCTCCGCTGATGACCCGCGGTACTTGTGGCTGGGTGAAGCTGATCAGCTCGATGTTCTGTTGCTCGGCCTTGGCGCGGAAGATGTTCAGGCAATCCTCGATCAGCGCGTTAAGGTCGAACTGCACATCATCCAGCTCGATTTGCCGGGATTCCAGCTTGGAAATGTCCAGAATTTCGTTGATCAGCGTCAGCAGCTCGTTGCCGGCGCTGTGGATGGTCTGCACATAATCACGTTGCTTCACCGACAGCGGTGTGCCCAGCAGCAGTTCAGTCATGCCGAGCACGCCGTTCATCGGGGTGCGGATTTCGTGGCTGATCTTGGCCAGGAACTCGGCTTTGGCGTTGATTTCCGCATCGCTGGCGGCCAGCGCACGGCTGGCGCTGAAACGCTCCTCGCTTATGCGCCGCAGCCGTTCACTGACCGCCAGGTTGAGCAGCAGGCCACTGACCACGGTCAGGCCCAGCAGGATGCACAGCAGCCAGGGGGTCGAGGTGCGTGTCAGGCCCAGCAGGGCTGGCAGCAGTACCAGGCCACCGAGGTTGAACACCACCATGGCCAGGCTGAACAGGCGTCCGGGTGCATAGCCCTTGAACCAGTGGTAGCTGCTGACCAGCAGCATGCTCACGCTGCCCAACGCCATCAGGGCGTAGGTCATCAGGTTCAGTGGCAGGGTATCGACGAACAGCAGCACCAGGCCACTGAGCCCGACAATCAGCATCTCACCTTGCAGCAGGCGGTTAAGCCGTGGCGAATTGCACGGCGAAAAGAAATGTTGGGTGAAGTACAACCCGGACAGGCCGGCCAGGACCAGCGTCAGATAGGCGGCAGGCGTTTGCGCACTGTGCCACACATGCCACCAAGGGCCGCTGAGGTTCAACAGGATCAGGCCGCTGAGCAGCATCAGGCCGTGGTACAGCGCCAGGATCAGGGTGGTGCTGGAGCGGGTGTAGAGGAAGCGGATCAGGTTGTGCATGATCAGCATGATCAGGCCGCCGAACAGCATGCCGAACAGCAGCGGCTGGCGTTGATCCGAGGCTGCCTCGGCCGCAGGCTCAAGGCTGATGGCCGGACGCAGCTGGTGCTCTGAGACCAGGCGCAAGTAGATGTCCAGCGGTTGCCTGCTGTTGGGCAGGGGCAATACATGGTCGCTGCCACGCAGGGTCGGGCTGGCATTGCCGGCCTGGCGCCCGTGGTGCAGCTGACGCAGAAGTTGTTCGCCTTCGAGGGCGTAGAGGTCCAGGCCAGAAAGGTCCGGGGCAAATACCCGCAGCAGCTGCTCCTGGTCACCTGGTGCCAGACGATAGTGCAGCCACAAGGCCTGTCCAGCCGGGGCAGCATCAAGGTCGGCGAGAGGCAGTGGGCTGAACTGGTTGCGATAGCGCTCGGAGCGCACATCGCTCAGTTGCAGGTTGGCCTGTTCGTCGAGCAGAACGGTCCAGCCACCGTCATGTTCGGCCGCAGCCGGAATCATGCAGAGCAGGGTCAGCAAGCTGACGATCAGAGCTGAGGCAATCCGAAGCCGACGCACTACGAAATCCCTTCTTGGCCGATGTGCCGGGTACTCACTATGCGCGGCGCGCCAAGTCGAAGGCAAGGCCCATTCCGGGCCCTGTCGACGAGCCGGATGCCGCAGGCTGAAACCGCTACGGCATACCGGTAGTACTTACTACTGGTGCTCACCGCGCTCGCGGGCGATGGCCCGATAGCCGATGTCGGAACGGTAGAAGCTGCCGTTCCAGCTGACTTCCTTGGCCAGGCGATAAGCCTGCTGCTGCGCGTCGGCAACGGTGCTGCCCATGGCGGTGGCACACAGCACGCGCCCGCCGTTGGTGGTTACTTTGCCATCCTTGAGCGCAGTACCGGCATGGAATACCTTGCCTTCGATCTTGGCGGCAGCGTCCAGGCCGTTGATCACGTCGCCCTTGGCGTAGTCGCCCGGGTAACCGCCCGCTGCCAGGACCACGCCCAGGCTCGGGCGCGGGTCCCACTGGGCTTCGACCTTGTCCAGTGCCTTGGCGAATGCAGCTTCCACCAGCAGGACCAGGCTCGACTCCAGGCGCAGCATGACCGGCTGGGTTTCCGGGTCGCCGAAGCGGCAGTTGAACTCGATGACCTTGGGGTTGCCCGCCTTGTCGATCATCAGGCCGGCGTAGAGGAAGCCGGTGTAGACGTTGCCTTCCTCGGCCATGCCGCGCACGGTTGGCCAGATCACCTGGTCCATCACGCGCTGGTGCACGTCGGCGGTAACCACCGGGGCAGGGGAGTAGGCGCCCATGCCGCCCGTGTTCGGGCCGGTATCCTGGTCGCCGACGCGCTTGTGGTCCTGGCTGGTGGCCATGGGCAGCACATTATGGCCGTCGACCATGACGATGAAGCTGGCTTCTTCGCCGTCGAGAAACTCTTCGATCACGACACGCGAACCTGCTTCACCGAAGGCGTTGCCGGCCAGCATGTCACGCACGGCGGCTTCGGCTTCTTCCAGCGTCATGGCGACGATCACGCCCTTGCCGGCCGCCAGGCCATCGGCCTTGATCACGATTGGCGCGCCTTTTTCCTGCAGATAGGCCAGCGCTGGCTCGATCTCGGTGAAATTCTGGTAGTCGGCGGTCGGGATCTTGTGACGCGCCAGGAAGTCCTTGGTGAAGGCCTTGGAGCCTTCGAGCTGGGCCGCGCCCTTGGTTGGGCCGAAGCAGTCCAGGCCGCGGCTGCGGAACAGGTCGACCACGCCGATAACCAGCGGTGCTTCCGGGCCGACGATGGTCAGGTCGACGTTTTTCTCGGCGAAGTCGGCCAGTTGCTCCAGGGCACACACGTCGATGGCGACGTTCTCGCACTTGGCTTCAATGGCGGTACCGGCGTTGCCCGGGGCAACGAAGACTTTCTCGACGCGTGGGTCCTGGGCGACTTTCCAGGCCAGGGCGTGCTCACGGCCGCCGCTGCCGATGATCAAAACTTTCATGTCAAAACCTCGATTCAAGTGATCCCGTGGCTTGCGCCGAACACTGTGGGAGCGGGCTTGCCCGCGAATGCGGCGGTGAATCCACCATCGTATTCGCGGGCAAGCCCGCTCCCACAGGATCTCGACTCGCCTCGGGACCCGCGTAATTAGTGGCGGAAGTGGCGCATGCCAGTGAAGACCATCGCGATGCCGGCCTCGTCGGCAGCAGCGATGACTTCAGCATCACGCATCGAACCACCCGGCTGGATCACGGCGCTGATACCCACTTTAGCTGCATTGTCGATGCCGTCACGGAACGGGAAGAATGCATCCGACGCCATGACCGCGCCCTGTACCTGCAGGCCAGCGTGCTCGGCCTTGATTGCAGCGATGCGGGCGGAGTTGACGCGGCTCATCTGGCCGGCGCCGACGCCGATGGTCTGGCGCTGCTTGGCGTAGACAATGGCGTTGGACTTGACGAACTTGGCCACTTTCCAGGCGAATACCAGGTCGTGGATCTCTTGCTCGGTCGGGGCACGCTTGGTGACGATCTTCAGGTCATCGGCGGTGATCATGCCGATATCGCGGCTTTGCACCAGCAGGCCACCGTTGACGCGCTTGAAGTCCCAACCGGCAGCGCGCTCGGCTGGCCACTCGCCGCACTCCAGCAGGCGTACGTTCTGTTTGGCAGCCACCACGTCGCGGGCGGCCTGGGAGATTTTCGGGGCGATGATCACTTCGACGAACTGGCGGTCGACAATGGCCTTGGCGGTTTCGCCGTCCAGTTCACGGTTGAATGCGATGATGCCGCCGAACGCCGATTCGGTGTCGGTCGCGTAAGCCAGGTCGTAGGCTTTGCGGATGCCGCCTTCGTCTTCCGGTACTACCGCCACGCCGCACGGGTTGGCGTGCTTGACGATGACGCAGGCCGGCTTGACGAAGCTCTTTACGCATTCCAGCGCGGCGTCAGTGTCGGCCACGTTGTTGAATGACAGTTCCTTGCCTTGCAGCTGGACAGCGGTGGAAATGCTGGCTTCGCCTTTCTTGGCTTCTACATAGAACGCCGCGCTCTGGTGCGGGTTCTCGCCATAACGCATTTCCTGTGCCTTGACGAACTGGCTGTTGAAGGTGCGCGGGAATTCGCTGCGCGCCTCGGTGCTCAGGGTGTCCTTGGCTTGGTCGATGGTGCCCATGTAATTGGCGATCATGCCGTCGTAGGCGGCAGTGTGCTCGAACGCCTTGAGCATCAGGTCGAAGCGCTGGGCATAGGTCAGGCCACCGGCCTTGAGGCCTTCGACGATGCCGGCGTAGTCGCTGGCGTTGACCACGATGGCCACGTCCTTGTGGTTCTTGGCTGCCGAACGGACCATGGTCGGGCCGCCGATGTCGATGTTCTCGATGGCGGTCGGCAGGTCACAGCCAGGCTTGGAAATGGTGGCTTCGAACGGGTACAGGTTGACCGCAACCAGGTCGATCGGCTTGATGCCGTGCTCGTTCATGATGGCGTCGTCGGTGCCACGACGGCCGAGGATACCGCCGTGGATCTTCGGGTGCAGGGTTTTGACCCGGCCATCCATCATTTCGGCGAAGCCGGTGTAGTCGGCCACTTCCACCGCGTTTACGCCGTTGTCCTTGAGCAGCTTGTAGGTGCCGCCGGTGGACAGGATCTCGACACCGAGCTGCTGCAGCTCACGGGCGAATTCGAGGATACCGGTCTTGTCGGAGACGCTGATCAGGGCGCGGCGGACTGGCAGGCGGGTAGTCTGGTCGGTCATTTCGGGTTCCAATAACGCGGTGGAGTCAGCAAAAAAGGCGCCTCTGTTCAGGGAGTCGCCTTTTCTGGATGGGATTCTGGCTTACAACAAGTCGTACTGCTTGAGCTTCTTGCGCAGGGTGCCTCGGTTCAGCCCGAGCATCTCGCTGGCCTTGGTCTGGTTGCCCTTCACGTAGTTCATCACGCTTTCAAGCAGGGGCGCCTCGACTTCGGAGAGCACCAGGTTGTACACGTCCGTCACGGTCGCGCCTTCCAGGTGGGCGAAGTAGTTGTGCAGCGCCTTCTCGACGCTGTCGCGAAGGGTCTGGCCCTCTTCGCTCGGCGTGTTGAGGTGCTGTTTCAGGTTGGCGTTGTCGCTCACGGGCGTTGTTCCACTCACAAATGTCTCGGTCATCATCGTCATGCGGCCACCCCTTGTCCGTCCTCTGTCTCAAGGCTCTGTCGACGTTCGCTGAAAAACGCGCGAACGTTGGCGCACTGCGCTTGTGTGTCTTCCAAAGCGTTGAACCGGGCGCGAAACTCCTTGCCGCCGGGTCGTGTTGCCAGGTACCAGCCAACGTGCTTGCGGGCGATACGTACGCCCATCACATCGCCATAGAAGGCATGCAGCGCGGCCAGATGCTCCAGCAGGATGCGTTCCACTTCGTCCAGTTGCGGCGCTGGCAGATGTTCGCCAGTGCGCAGGTAATGCTCGATCTCGCGAAAGATCCATGGCCGCCCTTGGGCAGCCCGGCCGATCAACAGGCCATCGACCCCGGTGGTTTCCAGCACCTCCCGGGCCTTTTCTGGCGAGGTGATATCGCCGTTGGCAAAAACCGGGATTGACACCGCCTGCTTGATGGCAGCGATGGTGTCGTATTCGGCTTCGCCGGTGTACAGATCGGCACGTGTGCGGCCATGCACCGCCAGCGCCTGGATGCCAGCCTGTTCGGCGATCTTCGCCACGTTCAGGCCGTTCTTGTTCGCCCGGTCCCAGCCGGTGCGGATTTTCAGGGTCACCGGTACGTCCACAGCGCTGACCACGGCGTGGAGGATCTCGCTGACCAAGGCTTCATCTCTCAATAAAGCAGAGCCTGCGGCTTTGTTGCAGACTTTTTTTGCCGGACAGCCCATGTTGATGTCGATGATCTGGGCACCCGCTTCGACATTGGCCTTTGCCGCCGCTGCCATCATCTGCGCATCACCGCCGGCGATCTGCACCGAGCGTGGCTCGGGATCACCTTCATGGATGCGGCGCAGGCTCGACTTGCGGCTGTTCCACAGGCTCATGTCGCTGCTTACCATTTCCGACACCACCATGCCGGCGCCCAGGCGCTGGCAAAGTGTACGGAAAGGCTGGTCCGTGACCCCGGCCATGGGCGCGAGGATCAGGTTGTTACGTAGTGTGTATTGGCCGATGCGTACCGCCGACATAGGTGATCCCTGTTGTGGGGCCGAATCTTGGAGTTCGAAAAAGGGTTGGCATGATACCCGCTCTCGATGACTGGATAAAGATGGATTTGGATAAAATCTGAACAGTTGTCGGCTTATGCCTTTGCGCTTCAAGCAGCAAGCGACAGGACGAAAAGCGGTCGCGGTTGGGGCTTCTTGTCTTGTCGCTCGCTGCTGGCCGCTTGTCGCCTACTCCGGCGAACGGAAGCTCAGGCTGTAATTCACGGCCTTCGGCCCAGGGTCGAGGATGTCCAGGGCAATGTGGATTGGCGTCTGGCTGGGCATTTCGCCACGCCCTGCCAGTTCCCCCGACAGGTACTCGCTGGGCTTGAAGCGACGGCTGGCAATCAGTTGGCCATTGAGGTCGGCGAAGCGCAGCTCCAGCAATGGGAACGGCTGGGCGAACGGTGCGCGGTTGTAGATGATCGCGTCGACAATGAGTGCGCCCTTGAAGTCCGGGTGGCTGCGCACCACCAGATTGCTGCTCTTGATGCGTGCAATATCGACGCGGGTAGGCACCTGGCAACCGATCATCGGGCAGATCTGCTGGAAAATCGGCCGATACTGGTCCTGTCGGGCCATTTCGTCGAAATGGAACCACACGTACTGGAACGCCAGCAGGCCGGCAGCCAGCAGGGTCAGAAAGCCCCACAGCAGGCGCTTGCCCCAGTTGGGTGCGGGTTTTTCCCAGCCTAGCTGAAGCGGATCGTCGACCACGTCGACCAGCGGCTCCTTGCGCGAGGGGCGCTCGGGCTTGCCAGCAAAGCCTGGTTCCAGGCGCTCTCCGGGCAACGGCTCGACGGGTTCGTCGTCGTGCGCCGACAGGCGCAGCGCCAGTGGTTCGTCGTCGCGGGCGCTCAGGCCTTTTTCCGGGGATTCGTCATCGCTGATGCGCAGTGGTTCGTTGAATGCGGGCTGGTCATCGCGTTCGGCCGCACGGTGCACGGGCGGCTCGCCATCGATGTCCAGGTCAAGGTTGCTGCCCAGGGTAGGCTCGGTGCGTTCGCCGGGTGCAGGCTCCAGGTCCAGCTCCAAAGGTTCCGGTTCCAGCAGCACCGGGGTAGGCTCTGCCGGTTCCCGCGGCACGTAGGGCTCATCGGTAGCCGTGCCGAAAAGGTCTTCTGCGTGCTCGTCCGGGTGAAGTTCATCGCGCCGGGCCTGCAGCTTCTCAACCTGGCTGGCCGGGTGGGCCGGGGCCGGTTGGCCGCGACGCTCCAGGCGCTCCAGTTCCTTGTCGAGGTCGAGCTCGTCCAGCGCCTGGGCAGTCAGCGCCCAGTCCTGGTCAGGAGGGGTGCCGCGTACGCTGTCGGCGGGCTCTTGCGCCGGCTCGGCCAGCGGCGCGGCAGGCGCTGGAGGTACCGGTGCCGGCACCACGGGGGCGCTGGTGGTAGCGGCGCGGTTTTGCTCCAGCAGCTGCTTGGCGGCATTGAATACCTGCAGGCAGTGACCGCAGCGCACCACGCCACGCGCCACGCCCAACTGGTGGTGGGTGACGCGAAAGCTGGTCTGGCAATGCGGGCACTGGGTGACGAAACTGTCGGTCATGCGGCGATCCGGGAGCTGTGCAGAAAAGTATTCTAGGCCCGCTTAGCGACGCCGACCACTGATGCGCACCCAGCCGTCGCGCACGACGATCGGGTCCAGTTCAAAGTCGGCGGCATAAGCGGCGGCCACGTCTTCACCTTGCTCGGCGAGGATGCCCGAAAGCGCCAGCAGGCCACCTGGGCGAACCAGGCCGGACAACTGTGGCGCCAGCGACACCAGCGGGCCGGCGAGGATGTTGGCAACCAGCACGTCGGCCTGCATCGCCGGCATGTGTTCGGGCAGGTACAGCGCCAGTTTCTCGTCGGCAATGCCGTTGCGTTGGGCGTTGTCGCGCGAAGCCTCGATGGCCTGCACGTCGATGTCGGTGCCTACCGCTTCGCGGGCGCCCAGCAGCAGCGCAGCGATGGCCAGGATGCCCGAACCGCAGCCAAAGTCCAGCACCTGGGTGCCTTCAAGCTGCTGGCCGTCGAGCCATTCCAGGCACAGGGCCGTGGTGGGGTGGGTGCCGGTGCCAAAGGCCAGGCCCGGGTCGAGCAGCAGGTTCACGGCGTCCTTTTCCGGGGCATCGTGCCAGCTGGGCACGATCCACAGGCGGCGGCCGAAGCGCATCGGCTGGAAGTTGTCCATCCAGCTGCGCTCCCAGTCCTGGTCCTCTATCACCTCGGCCTGGTGTTCGGGCAGCTCGGCGCCGGTCAGCAGGCGCAGGTGGGCGAACACCTGTTCAGGGTCGGCATCGGCCTCGAACAGCGCCAGCAGGTGAGTGTGCGACCACAGCGGAGTGGTGTTGAGGTCGGGTTCGAAGATCGGTTGATCTTCGGCATCCATGAACGTGACCGAGACGGCGCCTACTTCAAGCAGCGCATCTTCATAGGTTTCAGCTTGTTCCGGGCTGATGGCCAGGCGTACTTGCAGCCAGGGCATGGCGGGCACCTTTGATGAATCGACAGGGGCAGCCCTAGGCTGCGCAAAGGCTGGCAGTTTACGCGAGTGCGGGGGATTTGTGGATCGGGGGCTGCACTGCAGCCCCCGGGCATGTATCAGACAAAACAGAGCGACAGCGACTCGGCTATATAAGCAGGCTTCTCTTCACCCTCGATCTCCAGCGTGGCAATCGCCTTGAGTAGCCACTGCCCCGGTTTTTTCTCGGTCACCTCGCCCAGCGTTACCTTCAGCCGAACCCGGCTGTCGACCTTGACCGGCTGAATGAAGCGCACGCTGTCCAGCCCGTAGTTCACCACCATCTTCAGCCCTTGTGGCAGAACGAGGATGTCCTCGATCAGCTTGGGGATCAGCGACAAGGTCAGGAACCCATGGGCAATCGTGCCGCCAAACGGGGTTTTTGCTGCCTTCTCAGGGTCGACATGGATGAACTGGAAGTCGCCGGTCGCCTCGGCGAACAGGTTGATGCGCTGCTGGTCGATCTTCAACCACTCCGAGTGGCCCAGCTCCTTGCCAACGTACTGCGAAAGCTCTGTAACCGGTACATGGGGCATCGCGGACTCTCCGGGTTGTCAGTTGGTACGAAAGTACAAGATCAGCACGGCGAACCGTTTCAGTCAAGTTGCCCGCTTTTCGGCGAATATCGGTCTGAAGCTGTGCGTGCTTATAATGGCGGCCATGCCCGAGGGAGATGCTTATGCTGTTGCGTGGTTTGACCTGGCTGGTACTGTTCCAGCTGCTGGGGACGGCGATCAATCACCTGTTTGTGCCGTTTTTGCCCGGGCCGATCATCGGCCTGTTGTTGCTGCTGCTCTTTCTCATGGCTCGCGGTGAGGTCGGCAAGCCGCTGAACGAGGCCGCCAGCAGCTTGCTGCGCTATCTCCCGCTGCTGCTGGTACCGCCGGCAGTCGGGGTGATGGTATATGCCAAGGACATTGCCGCCGACTTCTGGGCGATTGTCGGGGCCTTGCTGATCTCCTGCCTGGTGACCCTTGTGTTCGTCGGTGTGCTGATGCAAAAGCTCATCCAACGCCAAGGCAAGCGTGAGGAGCAGCCATGATGCTCGACTGGCAGGGCGCACTCGATGCAGTCATTCACCACCCATTGTTCGGTATTGGCATCACGCTGGGGGCCTACCAGGTAGTGCTGGCAGCCTACGAGAAAACCCGCTGGATCTTCTTGCAACCTGTATTGGTATCGATGCTGCTGGTGATCGGTGTGTTGCTGCTGTGCGGCATCGATTACAGCGAATACCGCAAAAGCACCGAAATCATGAACATCCTGCTGGGGCCTGCTACGGTGGCCCTGGCTGTGCCGCTCTACCTCAACCTGCGGCGTATCCGTCAGCTGTTCTGGCCTACATTTACTACGCTGGTAGTCGGAGGCCTGTTCGCCACGCTCTGCTGCCTTGTGCTGGGCTGGTGGTTCGGTGCCGAGCACATGATCCTGATGACCATGGCGCCGAAGTCCGTCACCTCGCCGATCGCCATGCTGGTGGCTGAGCAGATTGGCGGCGTGGCGGCCCTGGCGGCAGTGTTCGTGTTGATTACCGGGGTGATCGGGGCGATCTTCGGCCCTGCGTTGCTGAGCCGCTTCGGCGTGCACAGCCCTGAGGCGCGCGGCATGTCGCTGGGCGTGACCGCACACGCAGTCGGCACTTCGGTGGCCCTGCAGGAAAGTGACGAATGCGGCGCCTTTGCCGCGCTGGCGATGAGCCTGATGGGAGTGGCTACAGCGGTGTTCCTGCCGCTGGCAGTCAGCCTGGTGGCTTGAGGAATTGTGATGACGCTACCGCTGTTTCCGCTCAATACCGTGCTGTTTCCTGGCTGCTTTCTCGATTTGCAGATTTTCGAGGCACGCTACCTGGACATGATCGGGCGCTGCATGAAGCAGGGCGAAGGGTTTGGTGTGGTGTGCATCCTTGAGGGCGAACAAGTCGGCAAGGCGCCGCCGGTGGTCGCCTCGATCGGCTGTGAAGCGGTGATCCGCGACTTCGTGCAGCAGGATAACGGCTTGCTGGGTATTCGCGTCGAGGGCGTGCGGCGCTTCAATCTGGAAAGCTCCGAGGTGCAGAAGGACCAGCTGCTGGTGGGCCAGGTGCAATGGCTGCCGGAGCAGGCAGACAGCCCATTGCTGGAAGCCGATGACGACCTATTGGCGCTGCTGGTGGCCCTGGGTGAACACCCCATGGTCGAAGCGCTGGGCATGCCGCGCCCGGTGGACGGGCGTCAGGCGCTGGCCAATCAGCTGGCGTATCTGTTGCCGTTCATGGAAGAGGACAAGCTGGACCTGCTGACCCTCGATTCGCCGCAGCAGCGGCTGGGGGAAATCCAGAAGCTGCTGGAGCGGATTCAGGGTGAGTTGTTCGCCTGATGGTTCTGCATTGCCTGTGCCGGCCTATTCGCGGGTAAACCCGCTCCTACAACAAGCGCGATACCCAGTGTAGGAGCGGGCTCACCCGCGAATAGGCCGGCACAGGCAACATCAATACTGATACCTGACCAACGCCTGCGGCAACGCATGCATGGCGAAGAACGCCAGCAGCGCCACGCATGCCGGCAACACCAGCCACCACACCCGCAGCGGCAGGGCTGGCAGGGTCTGCTGGCGTTGCACCAATGTCAGGCTGAGTGCGCATACGCAACAGGCCAGCAGGGCCCCAGCCAGGATATCGGTTGGCCAGTGCGCCCCCAGGTACACCCTCGACAGGGCAATCGCCAGTGCCGGAATGCACCCCAGCATCACCCAGGTCAGGCGCATCCGTGGTGGCTGGCCACGCCCTGCCAGCACGGCCATGACCAGGAAGAACGCGAACGATGCCGAGCTGTGCCCGCTGGGCATGCTGTAGCTGGTCAGTGGGTCGGTCAGTACTTCCGGCCTGGCCCGGGCAAATAACCATTTCAGTGTGCCGTTGGCGATCGCCGTGCCCATCAACGCGCCCGCCGCGAAAAATGCGTGTCGCCACTGACGGGCAAGCAGCAGCAGGCCGGTCAGCAGGCCGCCGAGGAACAACTGGGTGCGGAAATCGCCTAGCCGTGTCACCAGCACCACGGTGCTGTCGATGGCCTGGCTGCGATGCTCCTGGACCAGTGTCATCACGCCTTGGTCGAACTCATGGAGGTAGGGCCAGCCGAGGAATACACCGGCCAGGGTGATGAAACTGAGCGCGGCAACCAGCCGGGTGCCGTGGCGCTGGTCACGCAGGCTGGTATTCAGGCTCAGGCCGATCAGCACCGCGAGGGCGCCGGCGATGATCCCGGCGTCCAGCCAGAAGCCTTCCGGCAGGGGCAGGCGCATGGCGGCGCCGGTGGCCCAGCCGGGCAGTAGGTAGGCGACCGACCAGCCGGCGCCCGCCAACAGGCTGACGGCGATGAAGCGCGGCAGGGGCATGTCGAACATGCCGGCGACCATTGGCAGCATCGGCCGCAGCGGGCCGATGAAACGGCCTACCAGCAGGCTGGCGATGCCATAACGCTGGAAGTAGCTTTCGGCGCTGCCGATCCATTCCGGATGGTGACGTAGCAGCGGCAGCCGGCGAATGTTCTGGTGGAAGTACTTGCCCACTGCGTAAGACAAGGCGTCGCCCAGCAGGCCGCCGAGAAAGCCGAGGAGCAGCGTTTCGCCCAGGCTGAACGTGCCACTGCCGGCCAGTACCGCAACGGCGAACAGCAGTACGGTGCCCGGCACGATAATGCCGGCGATGGCCAGGCATTCGATGCAGGCCACCAGGAAAATCGCCAGGCCAAGCCACTGCGGGTTGGCGCTGAGCCAGCCGGTCAGGCTGTCGAGCCATTGGCCCATGTTCAGCTTCCTTGTTCGAGAATGAAGAAATCACGGCCTTCGACTTGGCCGCGACGTAACGGGTTCCGTGTGCAGAAACGGGCGTACTCGGCATCGACGAAGCGGTACGGCAGGTGCTCGTCGCGCCCGTGCGGAATGCCCAGGCGAGCGGCCTGGATCACCCGGGGCACGGCGTTGCCGCAGTCCTCGACGTACAGGCGTTCGGCGTCGAAACGCTGGGCGTCCCAATGCGGCACTTTCAGGCCCAGGGCCCGGCAAAGCAGGGTCTGGCCGGCGCACAGACGCTCTTGCGGGCGGACATTGCCGCTTGCATCGGGGTTGTTCAGTTGCATCTGCGCCAGGCTGTCGGGCCCCGAGAGGGTGTCCTGCCAAGGATAGGCAGACTTGATCAGCACCGCGTTGCCCGGCCCGTGGGCGCTGAAGTTCAGCGAGTCGCCGCCGCGGGCGTAGTACATGTAGATATGCCCCCCATCCAGGAACAGCGCCTTGCGTTTTTCGGTATAGCCGAGCGAAGCGTGGCTACCTTTGTCGGAAAGGTAGTAGGCCTCGGTCTCGATGATCCGCGCGGCCAGCCATAGGTCGCCGTGGCGGTGACGGATGACCTTGCCCAGCAGGGCCTTGGCCAGGGTCTGGGCGTCGCGGTCGAAAAAGCTGTCGGGCAGGGCTGGCATGCGGGCAGTTCGTGGCTGGAGAGGCGGGGATGATAGCAATGAATGGCTTAATCGAGGCTGAATCGGATGTTGATGTTGGCGGTGCCGGCCTCTTCGCGGGTGAACCCGCTCCCACCGGTATTGCATAGCGTCAGGCCCTGTGGAATGCCTGTGGGCGCGGGTTCATCCGCGAAAGGGCCGCAACAGGCGATGGAAATCTCGATAACCCCGGTTACATCTTTCCTACACATTGCCCCATCCATTTTCTACCATCCGCCACCCGCCGCTGGGCGTACACCTGCGCGGCAGTTATAATCAGCCGATTTCCCCTTCGCCAAGACACCGAACCCATGACTGAGTCCGTTCTTGACTATATGACCCGCCTGGGTCGCGCTGCCCGTGAGGCTTCCCGGGTGATCGGCCGTGCCAGCACCGCGCAGAAGAACCGCGCCCTGCAAGCCGCCGCCGACGCGCTGGACGCTGCCCGTGCCGAACTCGCCGCTGCCAACGAACTGGACCTGGCTGCCGGCCGCGCCAGTGGCCTGGAGCCCGCACTGCTCGACCGTCTGGCGCTGACCCCGGCGCGTATCGACGGCATGATCACCGGCTTGCGCCAGGTGGCCAGCCTGCCGGACCCGGTCGGTGCCATTCGCGACATGAGCTACCGTCCATCGGGCATTCAGGTAGGCAAGATGCGTACCCCGCTGGGGGTAATCGGGATCATCTATGAATCGCGTCCGAACGTGACCATTGATGCCGCCAGCCTGTGCCTCAAGTCGGGCAATGCAACCATCCTGCGGGGCGGTTCCGAAGCCATACACTCCAACCGCGCCATTGCCACCTGCATTCAGCGTGGCCTGGCCGAAGCCGGCCTGCCGGCGGCGGTGGTGCAGGTGGTCGAAACCACCGACCGCGAAGCCGTGGGCGCGCTGATCAGCATGCCGGAATTCGTCGATGTCATCGTGCCGCGCGGAGGCCGTGGCCTGATCGAGCGCATCAGCCGCGATGCCCGCGTGCCGGTGATCAAGCACCTGGACGGCATCTGCCACATCTATGTCAGCCAGCATGCCGACCTGGACAAGGCCTGGAATGTGGCTTTCAACGCCAAAACCTACCGCTACGGCATCTGCGGTGCCATGGAAACGCTGCTGGTCGACCAACAAGTGGCTGAGCGCTTTTTGCCAGAAATGGCCCGCCGCTTCGTGGAGAAGGGTGTGGAGCTGCGCGGTTGCGAGCGTACCCAGGCTATCATCAGCGCCAAACCGGCCACCGAAGCCGACTGGCACACGGAATACCTCGATGCGATCCTGTCGATTCGCGTGGTCGACGGCCTGAACCAGGCCATCGAGCACATCAACCACTATGGCTCGCACCACACCGACTCGATCATCAGCGAACACCAGGGTGAAGCCCGTCAGTTCATGGCTGAGGTCGATTCGGCGTCGGTCATGCTCAACACCCCGACCTGCTTTGCCGATGGCTTCGAGTACGGCCTGGGTGCGGAAATCGGTATTTCCACCGACAAGCTGCATGCCCGCGGCCCTGTCGGCCTGGAAGGCCTGACCTGCGAGAAGTATGTAGTGATCGGCGATGGCCAGTTGCGCGGCCAGGGGTCCTGCTGAGTTGAGCAAGGCCCAGGCAGTCCGGCGTATCGGCATTCTAGGTGGTACCTTCGACCCCGTGCATATCGGCCACTTGCGCAGCGCGCTGGAAGTGGCCGAGTTCATGGGGCTCGATGAGCTACGCCTGTTGCCCAATGCCCGGCCGCCGCACCGCGACACGCCACAGGTGGCCGCGCAGGATCGCCTGGCCATGGTCCGTGAAGCGGTGCAGGGCGTCGCTTGCCTGAGCGTCGATGCCCGCGAGCTGGAACGTGACAAGCCGTCGTACACCATCGATACGCTGGAATCGATCCGCGCCGAGCTGTCCGGCCACGACCAGCTGTTCCTGGTGCTGGGTTGGGATGCCTTCTGTGGCCTGCCCGCCTGGCATCGCTGGGAAGAATTGCTGCAACACTGTCACATCCTGGTACTGCAACGTCCGGATGCCGACGTAGAACCCCCTGACGAGTTGCGCAACCTGTTGGCTGCGCGCTCGGAGAGCGATCCCACCGCCATGTCCGGCCCGGCGGGAAATATTTCGTTCGTCTGGCAGACGCCGCTTGCGGTGTCGGCTACACAGATCCGACAGCTGCTGGCCAGCGGCAAATCGGTGAGGTTCCTGGTGCCGGACGCCGTACTGGCCTATATCGAGGCGCACGAACTGTATCGTGCGCCCAACTGACGGTGCCTCTGGCGCCTCATCCAACGAGTTGAACGAGTTTTATATGACCAAGCAGAAAATTTACGGCGAAGAACTGGTCGCAGTGACCAAGGCAGCGCTGGAAGACGTCAAGGCCCAGGACATCCAGGTCATCGACGTGCGCGAGAAGCACAGCCTGACCGACTACATGATCATTGCCACCGGTACCTCCAACCGCCAGATCAACGCGATGGCCGAAAAGGTCCGTGAAGCCGTCAAGGCCAAGGGCGCCCAGCCACTGGGTGAAGAAGGCAAGGGCGACAGCGACTGGGTGCTGCTGGACCTGAACGACGTCATCGTGCACATGATGACCGCCGCTGCCCGCCAGTTCTACGACCTTGAGCGCCTGTGGCAGGGTGCCGAGCAAAGCCGTGCCGCCGATGGCAAGCACCACAGCCCGGACCATGCCCACGAGTACTCCGACAAGCTCAAAGACCGCGAATAAGGAAAGCGCTGTGCGTCTGCGCCTGATTGCGGTCGGCTCGCGCATGCCGAAGTGGGTCGAGGAAGGCTGGCATGAATATGCCAAGCGCCTGCCCGCCGAGCTGTCGCTGGAGCTGGTGGAAATCCCGCTGAACACCCGTGGCAAGAATGCCGACGTCGCCCGCCTGATCCGTCAGGAGGGCGAAGCCATGCTGAGCAAGGTGCAGCCTGGGGAACGCATTGTCACCCTCGAGGTCCATGGCAAGCCCTGGAGTACCGAACAGCTGGCCACCGAGCTGGACCGCTGGCGCCTGGATGCGCGCACGGTGAATTTGATGGTGGGCGGCCCGGAGGGCCTGGCGCCTGAGGTTTGCGCGCGCGCCGAGCAACGTTGGTCGCTGTCGCCGCTGACTTTGCCGCACCCGTTGGTAAGGATACTCATCGGCGAGCAGATCTACCGCGCCTGGACCGTGTTGTCCGGGCACCCTTACCACAAATGAGCCTGTAAGCAGCCCGATGTCGCAGCCGATCCGTCTCAAGGACCACGAGAAAGACGCCCGCCTGGTGCGCAACCGCGTCGTAGTCGGCGCAGTCGCGATCATGCTGCTTGTGTGCGTGTTGATCGCACGGCTGTACTACCTGCAGATCATCCAGTACGACTACCACTCCACGCTGTCGGAGAACAACCGGGTGCATGTGCAGCCGATCCCGCCGACCCGCGGGTTGATCTTCGACCGCAACGGGGTGATCGTTGCCGACAACCGGCCCAGCTTCAGCCTGTCGATGACCCGCGAACGTGCGGGCAACTGGCAGGAAGTGCTGGATACCATCGTCGAAGTGCTTGATCTCACCGCTGACGACCGTGCCCTGTTCGAGAAGCGCATGCGCCAGGGCCGCCGGCCATTCGAGCCGGTGCCGATCCTGTTCGAGCTCAACGAAGAGCAGATTGCCCGCGTGGCGGTAAACCAGTTCCGCCTGCCGGGTGTCGAGGTGGTGGCCCAGCTGGTGCGGCATTACCCGCAGGGTGCGCATTTCGCCCATTCGGTGGGTTATGTAGGGCGGATCAACGAGAAAGAGCTGAAAACGCTCGACCCGGTGAACTACAGCGGTACCCACCATATCGGCAAGACCGGCATCGAGCGCTTCTACGAGGCCGCCCTGCACGGTCAGGTGGGTTACGAGGAAGTCGAGACCAACGCCCGTGGCCGTGTGCTGCGGGTGCTCAAGCGCACCGACCCGAAGCCCGGCAAGGACATTGTGCTGAGCCTGGACATCAAGCTGCAGGAGGCCGCTGAAGCCGCCCTGGGAGGCCGGCGTGGTGCAGTGGTTGCGCTCGACCCGCGCACCGGCGAGGTACTGGCGATGGTGAGTCAGCCTAGTTTCGACCCCAACCTGTTCGTCACCGGCATCAGCTTCAAGGCCTATGCCGAATTGCGCGATTCGATCGATCGGCCGCTGTTCAACCGCGTGCTGCGTGGCCTGTACCCGCCGGGGTCGACCATCAAGCCGGCGGTGGCTATTGCCGGTCTGGACAGTGGCGTCGTGAATGCCAGCAGCAGGGTGTTCGACCCTGGCTACTACCAGTTGCCCAACTACGACCATAAATACCGTAACTGGAACCGCTCCGGTGATGGCTGGGTCGACCTGGACACCGCCATCATGCGCTCGAACGACACCTACTTCTATGACCTTGCGCACAAGATGGGCATCGATCGGTTGTCCAGCTACATGAACAAGTTCGGTATCGGCCAGCGGGTATCCCTCGATATGTTCGAGGAATCTGCCGGGTTGATGCCGTCGCGCGAATGGAAGCGCGCCACTCGCCGCCAGGCCTGGTTCCCCGGCGAAACCCTGATTCTCGGCATTGGCCAGGGTTACATGCAGGCCACGCCGCTGCAGCTGGCCCAGGCCACTGCACTGATCGCCAACAAAGGTGTGTGGAACCGCCCGCACCTGGCCAAGACCATCGAAGGCCTGCCGCCGGTGGACGACAACCCCATGGAAGACATCGTGCTGCGTGACAAGTCCGACTGGGCCAAGGTCACCCATGGCATGGAACAGGTGATGCACAACGCCCGCGGTACCGCGCGCAAGGCAGCAGCCGGTGCCCAGTACCGCATTGCCGGCAAGAGCGGCACCGCCCAGGTGGTGGCGATCAAGCAGGGCGAGAAGTATGACCGCAACAAACTCCAGGAGCGCCACCGCGACCATGCCTTGTTCGTCGCGTTTGCCCCAGCCGAAGCCCCGAAAATCGTGGTTTCGGTGATGGTCGAGAACGGTGAGTCCGGCTCGGGTGTCGCCGCTCCGGTGGTTCGCCAGATCATGGACGCCTGGCTGCTCGACGAAAACGGCCGGCTCAAACCCGAGTTCGCGCCCGCCACCGTTACCCAGGAATCGGCCCTGTGATGAACAATTTCGATCGCATGCTCTCCAGCGAGGATGTGATGCGTCGGCGTGCGAGCTTTCTGCAACGCATTCATATCGACGGCCCCTTGCTGATCATTCTGCTGACCCTTGCGGCCGGCAGCCTGTTCGTACTGTATTCGGCCAGTGGCAAGAACTGGGACCTGCTGCTCAAGCAAGCCACCTCGTTTGGCATCGGTCTGGTGTCGATGTTCGTCATCGCCCAGCTGGAGCCGCGCTTCATGGCGCGTTGGGTGCCGCTGGCCTACCTGGCCGGGGTGCTGTTGCTAGTAGTGGTGGACGTGATGGGCCACAACGCCATGGGTGCCACGCGCTGGATCAACATTCCGGGGGTGATCCGCTTCCAGCCCTCGGAATTCATGAAGATCATCATGCCGGCGACCATCGCCTGGTACCTGTCCAAGCGCACCTTGCCGCCCCATTTGAAGCACGTGGCGATCAGCCTGGTGCTGATCGGCGTGCCGTTCATGCTGATCGTACGTCAGCCTGACCTGGGGACTGCGCTGCTGATCCTGGCCTCCGGTGCCTTCGTGCTGTTCATGGGCGGCTTGCGCTGGCGCTGGATCCTCAGCGTGCTGGCGGCAGCCGTGCCCGTCGCGGTGGCCATGTGGTTCTTCGTCATGCACGACTACCAGAAGCAGCGGGTATTGACCTTCCTCGACCCTGAAAGCGACCCGTTGGGCACCGGTTGGAACATCATCCAGTCCAAGGCGGCGATCGGCTCGGGTGGGGTATTTGGCAAAGGCTGGCTGCTGGGCACGCAGTCGCACCTGGACTTTTTGCCGGAAAGCCACACCGACTTCATCATCGCCGTGCTCGGCGAGGAGTTCGGCCTGGTTGGCATCTGCCTGCTGCTGATTGTCTACCTGCTGCTGATCGGCCGTGGTCTGGTGATCACCGCCCAGGCGCAGACCCTGTTCGGCAAGCTGCTTGCGGGCAGCCTGACCATGACTTTTTTTGTATACGTGTTCGTCAATATCGGAATGGTAAGTGGCCTTCTGCCCGTGGTGGGCGTGCCGCTACCTTTCATCAGCTATGGCGGAACATCGTTGGTGACGCTGCTGTCAGCGTTTGGCGTTTTGATGTCGATCCATACGCACCGCAAATGGATCGCGCAGGTTTGAATAAGGTGAACAATTTCATGCAAGCAGTGCGTAACTGGGCTGCCCGTTGTGCGCCTTGGATCGGTGCGGTGGGCCTGTTCGGCGCTGTACAGCTGGCCCATGCCGGCGAATACGACGGCTCGCCCCAGGTAGCCGCGTTCGTTGGCGAAATGAGCCGCGACTATGGTTTTGCGCCTGAGCAACTGATGGGTGTGTTCCGTGAGGTACAGCGCAAGCAGTCGATCCTCGACGCCATATCGCGCCCGGCCGAGCGGGTCAAACCGTGGAAGGACTATCGGCCGATGTTCATCACCGATGCACGTATCGCTCGCGGTGTGGATTTCTGGCGTCAGCACGAGGCTGTATTGGCACGTGCCGAGCAGGAGTACGGCGTACCTGCGCAGTACATTGTCGCGATCATCGGCGTGGAAACCTTTTTTGGCCGCAATACCGGCAACTACCGGGTGATCGACGCCCTGTCGACGCTGGGCTTCGACTACCCGCCACGGGCCGAGTTCTTCCGCAAGGAGCTGCGTGAGTTCCTGCTGCTGGCCCGGGATGAGCAGCTCGACCCCTTGACGCTCAAGGGCTCGTACGCTGGCGCCATGGGGCTGCCGCAGTTCATGCCAAGCAGCTTCCGCAACTACGCGGTGGACTTCGACGGGGACGGCCACATCAATATCTGGAACAACCCTGACGATGCCATCGGCAGTGTGGCCAGCTACTTCAAGCGCCATGGCTGGGTGGCCGGCGAGGGTGTGGTCAGCCGCGCCTGGGTGGAAGGCATGCGCGCCGACGAAGGCCTGACCACCGGCATCGAGCCGGTGAAAACGGTGGGGGAGTTGCGTACGCTTGGCTGGTCGGTTCATGATTCGCTGCGCGATGATCTGCCGGTTACCGCCTTCCGTCTCGAGGGCGAGAGCGGCCCCGAGTACTGGATGGGCCTGAAGAACTTCTACGCGATCACTCGCTACAACCGCAGCGTGATGTATGCCATGGCGGTACATCAGCTTGCGGAACAGCTGGTTCAAGTACGGGGCGTCAAGTAATGCGCGCAATCATCTCTGGCAACGCTTTCAAGCTGCTCACCTGCCTCGCCGTCGGTGTGGCGCTGGCCAGCTGCTCTTCCAACCGCCCGGCCCCGAAAAGCAGTGGTAACGTCGTGCGCAGCCAGCCGGGCCTGGACATCAACCGGGCGCACAAGGACGGCGCACCGTGGTGGGACGTGGATGTGAACAAGATCCCCGATGCCACCCCGACCGTGCACACCGGTAACTACAAGGCCAACCCGTACACGGTGCTTGGCAAGACCTACTACCCGATGCAGGACTCGCGCAACTACCGCGCCGAGGGTACGGCGTCGTGGTACGGCACCAAGTTCCATGGGCAGAACACCGCCAATGGCGAACTGTACGACCTGTATGGCATGAGCGCGGCTCACAAGACCCTGCCTCTGCCGGCCTACGTCAAGGTGACCAACCTCGCCAATAACCGCAGCGTGATCCTGCGGGTCAACGACCGTGGCCCGTTCTATTCCGACCGCATCATCGATTTGTCCTACGCTGCGGCCAAAAAGCTCGGTTATGCCGAGATCGGTACCGCGCACGTGCGCGTCGAGGGCATCGACCCGCAGCAGTGGTGGGCCCAGCGTGGCCAGACCCCACCTATGGTGCTGAAAGAGCCGCAAGTGGCCCAGACCCAGGCAATACCGGCCAGTACCGGGCGTGTCGAGCAATGGACCCCGCCGCCACAGCAGCACGCCGCGCCCGTGGTACCCGTCCAGGTGGGTGGCAACAACGTGCCCGGCGGTAGCGGTGGCAGTTTCTTGCAGGTAGGCGCGTTCGCCAACCCGGACGCTGCCGAGTTGCTGCGCGCCAAGCTCAGCACCATGGTCAATGCACCCGTGTTCATCAGCTCGATCGTACGCAACCAGCAGACCCTGCACCGCGTGCGTCTGGGGCCGATCGGCAGCCAGGGCGAGATCCAGCAAGCACAGGACAGCATTCGCCTGGCGAACTTGGGGCAGGCAAAGCTGGTCACAGCAGACTGACTGTGGGGGCGGGCGCGCCTGCGAAGACGGCAACACCAAACTATCGGTTTTGTCATGAATTGCGGGTCGCGGCCATGTACAATGACCGCTTTTGCCCGCAGCGACATAAAGCCGCACGTTCGCGGGCCAGGCCAACGGCCATAAAACTAGACTGACTGGCGCTGGGCACATGATCTTGCCCAGGGAACATCTCAGACCATTAGCGATTTTCGAGAGACGGATGAACATCACCAACCTTGCCAAACGACTTTGCCTGCCTGTACTGCTGCTGATCACGCCTGCCGCCTTCGCGGCGGAGCAGATGACGCCTGCGCCTCCGCAACTGGCAGCCAAGTCCTACGTACTCATGGACGCGTCCAGCGGCAACGTGCTGGTCGAGAACAACGGTGACGAGCGCCTGCCGCCAGCCAGCCTGACCAAGCTGATGACCGCCTACATCGCCACCCTGGACATCCGCCGCGGCCAGATCGGTGAAAGCGACCCGGTTACCGTCAGCGAAAACGCATGGCGTACCGGCGGTTCGCGCATGTTCATCAAGGTTGGCAGCCAGGTCACGGTCAGCGACCTGCTGCACGGCATCATCATCCAGTCCGGTAACGACGCCTCGGTCGCCTTGGCCGAGCACATCGCCGGCAGCGAAGACGCCTTTGCCGACATGATGAACAAGACGGCTGCCGACCTGGGCATGACCAACAGCCACTTCATGAACCCGACCGGCCTGCCGAACCCCGAGCACTACTCGTCGGCGCACGACATGGCAACCCTGGCCCGTGCGATCATCAACGTCGACCCGGCCCACTACGCCATCTACTCGCAGAAAGAGTTCTTCTGGAACAACATCAAGCAGCCTAACCGCAACCTGCTGCTGTGGCGTGACAAGACCGTCGATGGCCTGAAAACCGGTCACACCGACGAAGCCGGCTACTGCATGGTGGCGTCGGCCGTTCGTGACGGCCAGCGCCTGATCGCCGTGGTGTTCGGTACCAACAGCGAACAATCGCGTGCTGCCGAAACCCAGAAACTGCTGACCTACGGTTTCCGCTTCTTCGAAACCCAGACCTTCTACCAGAAGGGCACCGAGCTGACCCAGGCCCCGGTCTGGAAGGGCGCTACCAGCCAGATCAAGGCTGGCCTGGCTGACGACCTGACCATGACTATGCCTAAAGGCCAATTGAAGCGCCTGCAGGCTTCGATGACCATGAACCCGCAGCTCACCGCACCGATCGCCAAAGGTGACGTGATCGGCAAAGTGGAAGTCAAACTGGACGAGAAAGTGGTTCACAGCGCCGACCTGATTGCCCTTGATGGCGTCGAGGAAGGTGGTTTCTTCCGCCGTATGTGGGATAGCATCCGTCTATTCTTCTACGGGTTGTTCAACTGATACGTGACCTGCATGCCCCCGCGCATACCGCGGGGGTGTTGTTGTTGCCACGGCTTACGAGGCCGTTTCCGCCATGAGCGAACCAGACGTCAAGTCGCACAAGATCGAATTCCCTTGCGACGATTACCCGATCAAGGTCATCGGTGACACCGTTGTCGGTTTCAAGGACACGGTCATCGAGATTCTCAGCAAGCACGCCAAAGTCGACCTTTCCACCCTGGCCGAACGCCAGAGCAAGGAAGGCAAGTACACCACCGTGCAATTGCACATCGTTGCCGAAAGCGAGAACCAGTTGCACGATATCAACAGCGCCCTGCGCGCTACCGGCATCGTGAAAATGGTGCTTTGATGTCCGCCTGCCTCGGTTTTCGCGAGCTTGGCCTGCAGCCCTATGAACCGGTGCTGGAGGCCATGCGTCGTTTTACCGAGCAGCGCAGCCCGGACAGCCAGGATGAAATCTGGCTGGTCGAGCACCCTGCGGTCTTCACCCAGGGGCAGGCCGGCAAGGCCGAGCACCTGCTGGTGCCGGGCGACATCCCGGTGGTGCAGACCGACCGCGGCGGCCAGGTCACTTACCATGGCCCCGGGCAGCTGGTGGCCTACCTGCTGCTGGATGTGCGCCGGCTGGGCTTTGGCGTGCGTGAGCTGGTCAGCCGTATCGAGCTGGCCCTCATCGACCTGCTCGCCAGCTATGCTGTTCAGGCGTCTGCCAAGCCCGATGCCCCGGGTGTCTATGTCGACGGAGCGAAAATCGCCTCCCTCGGCCTGCGAATTCGCAACGGCCGTTCGTTTCACGGCCTTGCCCTGAACGTGGACATGGACCTTGCGCCATTCCGCCGAATCAACCCCTGCGGCTATGCGGGGCTGGCGATGACCCAGCTGCGCGACCTGGCAGGTCCGATCGAACTCGACGAGGTCAGGACAAGGCTGCGCGGACAGCTGGTCAAGCACCTCGACTACGCTGAGCAGACGACCCTCACGGGCGGAATCGACTGAATATGACAACTGTGCAAGAAGCCGTGCCGAACCTGATACCTACCCAGGATGCCACCCCGCGCCCAGCGCCGAAGAAGGTGGAAGCTGGGGTCAAGCTGCGTGGTGCCGACAAAGTCGCGCGCATCCCGGTGAAGATCATCCCTACCGATGAGCTGCCAAAGAAGCCCGACTGGATTCGCGTGCGTATCCCGGTGTCGCCCGAGGTAGACCGCATCAAACAACTGCTGCGCAAGCACAAACTGCACAGCGTGTGCGAAGAGGCCTCCTGCCCGAACCTGGGCGAGTGCTTCTCGGGTGGTACCGCCACCTTCATGATCATGGGTGATATCTGCACCCGTCGTTGCCCGTTCTGCGACGTTGGCCATGGCCGACCGAAGCCGCTGGATCTGGACGAGCCGAAAAACCTGGCGGTTGCCATTGCCGACCTGCGCCTGAAGTATGTGGTGATCACCTCGGTGGACCGCGACGACCTGCGTGACGGCGGTGCCCAGCACTTTGCTGACTGCATCCGGGAAATCCGCGCGCTGTCGCCGGGCGTGCAGTTGGAGACCTTGGTGCCGGACTACCGTGGCCGTATGGACGTTGCCCTGGAAATCACCGCGCAAGAGCCACCGGATGTGTTCAACCACAACCTCGAGACCGTACCGCGCCTGTACAAGGCCGCGCGCCCGGGCTCGGACTATGACTGGTCGCTGGACTTGCTGCAGAAATTCAAGCAGCTGGTGCCACACGTACCGACCAAGTCGGGCCTGATGCTCGGCCTGGGCGAAACCGACGAGGAAGTGATCGAAGTGATGCATCGCATGCGCGAGCATGACATCGACATGCTCACCCTTGGCCAGTACCTGCAGCCGTCGCGTAGCCACTTGCCGGTGCAGCGTTTCGTTCACCCGGACACCTTTGCCTGGTTCGCCGAGGAAGGTTACAAGATGGGCTTCAAGAACGTTGCTTCTGGCCCGCTGGTGCGTTCTTCGTACCACGCCGACCAGCAGGCCCACGAAGCCAAGATCAAGCTCTGAGCTATGCGCTAGCCTAGAGCAGAGCCACAGATGCCGATGCGCGCCCAAGGGCGGCATCGGCATTTTTGTTTGTGTCCCATGCGCTGCAAGGAGTCGCGATGTATTGCGCCAAAACCTTCCAACCCACCCTGCCAGCCGCGCTGCCGGCCAACGCATGTTTTGCCATTGTCGCCCCGGCGGGCGCGGCGCGGCTTGATGCGCAGAAGGTCAGCCAGTGGTTCGTTGACCGCGGCTACCGGTGCCGTATCTACCCGGGTGCCCTGCAGGCGCAGGGCTACCTGGCGGGGCCGGACCAGCAGCGCCTGCAGGACTTGCATGCAGCGTTTGCCGATCCGGCCATGGACGCCATCCTGTGCATGCGTGGGGGCTACGGCAGCATGCGCCTGCTTGACCAGCTCGACTTTGAACTGGTCCGACGCAACCCTAAGCCGCTGATCGGCTACAGCGACATCACCGCGTTGCATACGGCGATCTACCGGCATGCCGGGCTGCTGACCTTCCATGGGGGGATGCTCAATGCCGACCTGTTGGGGGCCAAGTTGCCACCGACCGAGTCGTCGTTGCTGGCGCAACTGGGTGGGCATGTGAGGGCAGGCGAGCAGGTCGCGCACCCGGCGGGCTTCGCATTGGACTGCGTGCTGCCGGGGGTGGCCAGCGGACCGCTGCTGGGTGGCAACCTGTCGATGCTGGGGGCGACCATGGGCACCCTTGCCGAGCTGGATACCCAGGGCTGCATCCTGTTCATCGAGGACGTCAACGAGCCGTTGTACAGGGTGGATCGGCTGCTGACCCAGTTACGCCTGGCAGGCAAGCTGGAGGGGATCAAAGGCGTGTTGGTGGGCGACTTTGCCGGGATTACCACAGCGGCGCTGACGCCGTTGCTGGAGGATACGTTTGCACCGTTGGGTGTGCCGGTGCTGGCGGGTTGGCGCAGCGGGCACTGTGACCCGAATGTCTGCTTGCCCCTGGGGGCTCGGGTGAGGCTGGACAGTGTTCAGCAAACACTGGTGCTGGAGCAGGATCTGTTCAGGGCGTGAGATTACCGGGGCCGCGCTGCGGCCCCGAAATGCTCACTGCTGCCGCAGGCTCTCAAGCAGCTTATGGGTCGGGTAGCCATCCGCCGGCCATCCCAGCCCTTGCTGGGCATTGCGGATTGCCTTGCGGGTATTGGCCCCGATAATGCCATCGGCATTACCTGCATCATGCCCGCGGCTGTTCAGCAAGTTCTGCAACTCCATGCGCTCGCTGCGACTGAGCGGCAGGTCCTCTTTCGGCCAGCTGCCGGCAATGAAGCCCCAGCCGCTGAACCGATCCCCGAGCAGGCTCACCGCCAGGGCATAGGACGACGAGTTGTTGTACTTGAGGATGGCGCGGAAGTTGTCCAGCACCAGGAACGCCGGGCCGCGTGCACCGGCCGGCAGCAGCAGGGCGGCAGACAGCTGGTTGCTACCTGCCGGCAGCTGGGTACCCGCTGGCAGTTTCACGCCCATCGCCAGCCATTCACTCACCGGTTTGCGCAGTGCACCATCGGCCTGCCAGAAGTCGAAGCCCGCCGGCACCTGTACCTCGAAGCCCCACGGTTGGCCGCGTTTCCAGCCCGAACTCTGCAGGTAGTGCGCTGTTGAGGCCAGGGCGTCTGGTGTGCTGTTCCAGATGTCGCGGCGGCCATCGCCGTCGAAGTCCACGGCATGGGTGTTGTAGGTGGTCGGGATGAACTGGGTCTGGCCCATGGCACCGGCCCACGAGCCACGCATGGCTTCAGGCTGGATGTCACCATGCTGGATGATCTGCAGCGCGGCAATCAGCTGGTCCTGGGCGAACTGTGGGCGGCGGCCCTCATAGGCCAAAGTGGCCAGCGAGCGGATCACCGACTTGCTGCCCTGGAACTGGCCGAAGTTGCTTTCCATGCCCCACACCGCGACCAGCACCTGGCGGTCCACGCCATAGCGTTGCTCAAGGCGAGTCAGCAGCTCGGCGTTCTGCTCCAGCAGCTTTTTGCCGTTGCGCACACGCAGGGGCGACAGGGCGCCTTCGAGGTATTCCCACACCGGGCGGGTGAACTCTGGCTGGCTTCGGTCTGCCTTGATCACGTCCAGGTCGGGGGTGACACCGAGGAAGGCACGGTCGAAGGTGCTCGGCGAAATGCCGGCTTGCAGTGCCTGCTCGCGGAAGCCCGCTTGCCATTGGGCGAAGGTTTGCAGGGGCTGGATGTCAGTGCTGACGTCGGGCGTTGCGCCGGGCACGGTCACCACGGGATTGGGTTGGGCAGGGGCCAGCGGCAGCGCGTCGGCGGCGGTGGGCTTTTCCGCACAGGCCACGAGCAGAATGAAGCTGGAGGCCGCGATCAGCTGGCGGGTTTCCCAGCGGGGGATAAGACGGAAGAGCATGCACAGATCCAGAGTTGCAGGTCAGGTGACGACCATACCATGCCTGCGCTTGCGATGCTTTCATGCAGCCAAAAAGTAGGAAGCCTCCCAATCTCTCGATTGGAAGGCTTCGCGGCGGTAGCTGCCTTTGCCCTTGTTCGGTTGTTCCTGGCGGCAGCGGAACAGTGGCTGGGCAACGATGGACTTGGCCTTGTTGGGGCCGTGCTTTTTCGGCTTTTTGCTCATGGTGGGCTTCCCGGGTTGGGTGAGTTTCGGGCGCACTGTAGGCTCCCCGAGGGATGGGGGCCAATTGATTGTGTATATGGTCGAGGCGCTGGTGCCTAGGTGTAGGAGCGGGTTTACCCGCGAATACGGTGGCGGCGGCAACGGTGAACGGCGGGTGGAGATTGTCCGGCAGGTCCGGCCTCTTCGCGGGTAAACCCGCTCCTACCAGTGGGTGCGGTTACTCGGGAGGGAGGGTCAGGCGCTGGCCAGCCATCAACAGCGACAGCCGCGCCAGGCCAATCCACGGCGAACCTTCAGCCTGCCCTTTGATCTGCGCATCGATTCGCTGGGCATCCTGCAGCAGTTGCGCCCAGCGTTGCGCCGAGAGGCGCTGCAGGGCCTTGCTGACCAGCGGTCGGCGTTTGTCCCAGATGGGCGGGCGGGCCTGGCTGAACGCTTTGTCCAATGGCACGCCTTGGCTGAACTGCTGGGCTAGCCCCGCCAGTTGGCGCAGCTCACGGGCCAAGGCCCAGAGGATGACTGGCGGCTCCACACCTTCACCGCGCAAGCCTTCGAGCATACGCAGGGCATGCGCAGCCTCGCCGTTGAGGATAGCATCGACCAGGCCGAAGACATCGAAGCGGGCGCTGTCGGCGACGGCAGCCTGCACGGTTTCCACGGTGATCTGGCTGCCTTCGGCCAGTAGCTTGAGTTTTTCGATTTCCTGCGCGGCTGCCAGCAGGTTGCCTTCCACGCGCGCGGCAATCAGGTCGATGGCATCACGCTGGGCTGACAGGCCGGCCTGTTGCAGACGCTGGTTGATCCACTGCGGGAGTTGGTGCACATCCACCGGCCAGATCTGGATGAACTGGCAATGGGCGCCTTCGATCAATGCCTTGCCCCACTTGGTCTTCTGCGCACTGCTGTCGAGCTTGGGCAGGCTGATCAGCAGCAGCGTATCTTCGGCGGGGTTGGCGCAGTATTCCATCAGCGCAGCGGCACCCTTGTCACCGGGCTTGCCCGATGGCAGGCGCAGCTCCAGCAGGCGGCGCTGGGCGAACAGTGACAGGCTTGCACCGGCCTGGAGCAGGGTGCCCCAGTCGAAGTTGGCGTCGGCACTGAATACCTGGCGTTCATCGAAACCTTGCTGACGCGCGGCATTGCGGATGGCGTCGGCGGCTTCCTGGCACAGCAGCGGATCGTCGCCGCTGACCACGTAGACCGGTGCCAAGGCGCCTTGCAGGTGCTTGTTGAGTTGGGCGGGGGCAAGTTTCATGGGGAACAGGTGGGGCGCCCGAGGGCGCCCCTCGCGGGCTTAGTTGCCCGGTACTTCCAGTGGCGATTGCTGAGGCGTCTCGGCTTGCTGGCGGCGGGCAGCCTCCAGCGCGGCAGCTTCGGCTTTGGCGCGCTCGTCGGCTTTACGCTGCAGCTCATCCAGCTGGGATGGGGACAGCATTTGCAAACGTACGACCATGGCGTTGACCAGGTCGCGGCGCATTTCTTCGCGGGCGCGTTTGGCTTCCTGCTCGGAGCCGGTGATGTTCGAGCCGTCACGCACGTAGACCTTGCGCACCTCCAGCTTGTCGCTCATCAGCTCCAGGTTGTTCAGGCCCAGAATGCTGTAGTCCAGCTTGGTGGTCAGCTCGTACTCGGCGGTACGGTTGCCGCTGTTGTAGGTCGCCGAGCGCTCGCGCTCCTGTTCGTTGGTCAGCACCAGGCGATACGGTGCGCCGGCGTGCACGTTGACGCCGCTACGTTCCAGCACTTCACGCAGCTGGAGCACGGTCGGGCCATAGGCATTGCGCGCGCTGACGTCCATTTCCTTTACGCTCAGCTCGGTGGCGCCGGTGCCGCGCAGCTGGAAACCGCAGGCGCTGAGCATGACCGCCAGGCCGATTACCAGCAAATTGCGTTTGATCATGTTGTTGCTCCCTTTTGGGCCTGTTCCGCCCACCCGCAGCCAATGCGCGTGGGCGTTTTCATCAGTTGGCGACGATGTTGACCAGCTTGCCCGGTACCACGATGACCTTGCGGATGGTCAGGCCATCGATGAAGCGCAGGACATTCTCGTTGCTGCGGGCAGCGGCTTCGACTTCTTCGCGGCTGGCAGCGGCAGGCATCTCGACCTGGCCGCGCAGTTTACCGTTGACCTGAACCACCAAGGTAATGGAGTCCTGCACCAGCGCCTGTTCGTCGACGCTTGGCCAGGCGGCATCGATCACCGAGCCTGCGTGGCCAAGGTGCTGCCACAGCGCGTGAGAGATGTGCGGAGTGATCGGCGCCAACAGCAGGGTGACGGCTTCCAGGCCTTCCTGCAGCAGGGCGCGGTCCTGTTCGGTGGCTTGCGGGGCCTTTTCCAGCACGTTCATCACGGTCATCACCTGGGCGATGGCGGTATTGAACTTGTGGAACTGGCCCACATCGGTGCTGGCCTGCTTGATGGCCGCATGAATGGCGCGGCGGATGACCTTTTGCGCGTCGTCCAGGGCGGCAACATCCAGCTTGCCTGGCAGGCCCCGGCTGACGTGAGCCTGAGCCAGGCGCCAGACACGGCGCAGGAAGCGGCTGGCACCTTCGACGCCGGAGTCGGACCATTCCAGGCTCATGTCGGGCGGCGAGGCGAACATCATGAACAGGCGGCAGGTGTCGGCACCGTAGGCTTCGATCATGGACTGCGGGTCGACGCCGTTGTTTTTCGACTTCGACATCTTCTCGGTGCCACCGATTTCCACCGGCAGGCCGTCGGTCTTCAGGCGGGCGCCAATGATCTTGGCTTTGGCATCACGCTCGATTTCGACATCGGCCGGATTGAACCAGTCCTTGCCGCCGTTGCTGGCAACGCGGTAGTAGGTTTCGGCGACCACCATGCCCTGAGTCAGCAGGTTCTTGAATGGCTCGTTCGAGGTGACCAGGCCTTCGTCACGCATCAGCTTGTGGAAGAAGCGCGCGTACAGCAGGTGCAGGATCGCGTGTTCGATACCGCCGATGTACTGATCTACCGGCAGCCAGTGGTTGGCGGCTTTGGGGTCGACCAGGCCTTTGTCGTAGTTTGGCGAGGCGTAGCGGGCGAAGTACCAGGAAGACTCGACGAAGGTGTCCATGGTGTCGGTTTCGCGCTTGGCCGCAGCACCGCATTTCGGGCAGCTGCATTCGTAGAATTCAGGCATGCGCGCCAGTGGCGAACCGGCGCCGTCCGGCACCACGTTCTCCGGCAGGGTGACCGGCAGCTGGTCTTCCGGCACCGGGACGTCGCCGCAGGACGGGCAGTGGATGATCGGGATCGGGCAGCCCCAGTAGCGCTGGCGGCTGATACCCCAGTCGCGCAGGCGGAACTGGGTACGCGATTTACCCAGTTCCTTGCGGATCAGGGCCGCTTCGATGGCGTCGAAGGCGCCAGCAAAGTCCAGGCCGTCGAACTCGGCGGAGTTGATCAGCTGGCCGTGCTCGCCATAGGCGGCCTGCCACTCGCTGCCGACTTCATCGCCAGCGCTGGTGCGCACCACGGCCTTGACCGGCAGGTTGTACTTGTGGGCGAACTCGAAGTCGCGCTCGTCGTGGGCCGGCACGGCCATGACCGCGCCATCACCGTAGTGCATCAGCACGTAGTTGGCGACCCATACTGGCAGCTTCTCGCCAGTCAGCGGGTGCTCGACCAGCAGGGAAGTGGCCATGCCTTTCTTCTCCTGGGTGGCCATGTCGGCTTCGGCAACGCTGCCGCTCTTGCACTCATCGATGAACGCCTGCAGCGCCGGGTTGCCCTGCGCAGCCTGGGTGGCCAGCGGGTGCTCGGCGGCGACGGCGACGTAGGTGGCGCCCATCAGCGTGTCCGGACGGGTGGTGAAGACCTTGAGGGTGCCTTCGTGGCCGATGCTGGCCTGGTCGTACGGGAACTGGACTTCCATGCCGCGCGATTTGCCGATCCAGTTGCGCTGCATGGTTTTGACCTGCTCAGGCCAGCCCGGCAGCTCGTCGAGGCTCTCCAGCAGCTCGTCGGCGTAATCGGTGATGCGGAAGTAGTACATCGGGATTTCGCGCTTCTCGATCAGCGCGCCCGAACGCCAGCCACGGCCGTCGATGACTTGTTCGTTGGCCAGTACGGTCTGGTCCGCCGGGTCCCAGTTCACGGTACCGTTCTTGCGGTAGATGATGCCTTTTTCGAACAGGCGGGTGAACAGCCACTGCTCCCAACGGTAGTAGTCGGGTTTGCAGGTAGTGACTTCACGTGCCCAGTCGATGGCCAGGCCCAGGCTCTTGAGCTGGGTCTTCATGTAGTCGATGTTTTCGTACGTCCACTTGGCCGGGGCGACGTTGTTTTTCATCGCCGCGTTTTCCGCGGGCATGCCGAAAGCGTCCCAGCCCATCGGCTGCAGGACGTTCTTGCCCAGCATGCGCTGGTAGCGGGCAATCACGTCACCGATGGTGTAGTTGCGCACGTGGCCCATGTGTAGCTTGCCGCTCGGGTACGGGAACATCGATAGGCAATAGTAGGTGTCTTTGCCTGGCTGTTCGGTAACAGCGAACGATTGTTGCTCGTCCCAGAACTTCTGGGCGGCGGCTTCGATATCACGGGGCGTGTATTGTTCGTGCATGGCTACTTTTGGCTGAGAGAGAAGAGACCTTGTTCCAGGCAGCGGAACCTCGCTGCGTCCGGCACTCCGGTGTCGTTTAGAGTGAACGCCGTAGCATACAGCAGCGCCGCGCATCGTGGGAAACCTTCGTTGCGAATGCCCGCTGGTCGCGGCGCACGGCTGCTTTTTGCAGCGACGCTAAGCTCAGGTGTGGGGGGAGATATTCTTACCTTCAATGAGGTGAACGGATGGGAGAGACGCAGCTACCCGCAATCAGACCGGAGCTTTACGAGCGCCTGATCGACCGGCTTGGCCTGGCACTGGAAACGGCCAGGACCTCGGTGCGATTGCGCGACGAGATGCCAGCTGAGCTTGAGTTGCGTGGCCTGAGCCACGCAGAGTTCGAAGTGATCAAGGCCTATCTGGAATCCCTTCCGGAGCGCCACAATGCCCCTGTCGGCAGTTACCCACAAGCGGAGCCGACATCGGCCAAGATCATCTGGCTCAAGGACAAGAAACGCCCCGCCAGTACGGCGAGATCCAGGACGCTGCCACATCGCTAGCCGTTCAGGACGCCAGGCGCAGGCTATCGCGCGCCGGTTCTTCACTATTACACAACTCAAGATCGACGCCGGTACGCACTTGTTGACCGGCGTCGATCCTTCTAGGCTGCACGCCTGCCAAGGAGGTGTGGCCGATGCCGATCCGATTCTTCATCAAACAATGGCTGATGCCGCCGGGCGTGCTGTTCTTGCTGCTGCTTGCGGCATGGTGGCTGCGAACCCGGCGGCCACGGTTGGCGGCGCTTTGCTTTAGCGTAGGGCTGGGTGGCCTGTGGTTGATGAGCCTGCCGCTGGTGGTGCAGGAAACCGCCCGAGTGCTGGAAAGTGAGCCGCCGCTGGCCGTGAGCGACTGGGCCGGCCTGGCGAACCGGGCGGATGCCATTGTGGTGCTGGGCGCCGGGCGCGAGCGCGGGGACCCGGCCTGGGGTGGCAGTGACCAGCCCACGGCCACGGCACTGGAACGTATGCGCTTTGCCGCGCGGCTGGCCAAGGCCTCGGGCCTGCCAGTGTTGACCAGTGGTGGGTTGCATTACGGCACGCCGCCCAGCGAGGCGAGGCTGATGGCGGAACGCCTGCATGAAGATTTCGCTGTCGAGGTGAAATGGCGCGAAGAGGCCAGCCGCACGACCTGGGAAAATGCTCAGCTGACGGCCAAGGTGCTGCAGCCTTTGGGGTTTCGCCGGGTGGTGCTGGTGACCCAGGCCTGGCACATGCAGCGCTCACGCTGGAGTTTTGAACAGGCGGGGTTCGAGGTGGTGCCGGCGCCAGTGGGGTTCCTTGGGCGCGATCATGCGCGGCCGTTTGGCGGTCTGCTGCCAGAGAGCCGGGCGATGTGGCAGAGCGGGCAACTGCTTAATGAAGTGGTGGGGTTGGTGGGGTATCGGGTGTTCTACTGATTCACCGGCTTACATAATCCCCTGTAGGACCGGGCTTGCCCGCGAAAGGGCCTGCCCTGCCGGCCAATCTCCACCCGCCGTTCACCGTTGCCGCGACTACCGTATTCGCGGGTAAACCCGCTCCTACAGTGGCCGCGTATCGCCAATCAGACGGTTTTTGCAATACGCCCTGCCAGCAACGCCCAGCCCAGCAGCAATGCACAGACAATCGCCAGCGGCCATGAGCGCCATTGCAGGTAAGGCGTCAGCTGCTGCATCGGCACCACCTCGCCATACAGCACGGCCTGCTGGAACTGCGGAATCTGCGTGGTAATGCGGCCAAACGGGTCGATCAGCGCGGTCACGCCGTTGTTGGTGGCGCGGATCATCCAGCGGCCGGCTTCCAGCGCGCGCATCTGCGCCATCTGCAGGTGCTGCAAGGGGCCGATCGATTTGCCGAACCAGGTGTCGTTGCTGATGGTCAGCAGCAGGTCGCTACGCGCAGCCAGGCCGGCGGCGAACTCGGGGTAGACCACCTCGTAGCAGATGTAAGGGGCAATCTGGTAGCCCTTGGCCTGCAGCAGCGGCTGGTCTTCCGGGCCGCGGGCGAAGTCGGACATGGGCAGGTTGAAGAACTCGATGGCCCCACGCAGCACGTCTTGCAGCGGCACATACTCGCCAAATGGCACCAGCTTCTGCTTGAGGTAGGTGCCATCGCCTTCGCCAGTGACGGTGATGCCGTTGTAGTAGCGGCGCTGGTGGTGCACTACTTCACGCACCGGTACGCCCGTGATCAGCGCCGAATGGCGCTCGGCAGCGAAGCGGCCCATCACGTCGATGTAGCCCTGGGCCTGGTCCTTGAGCACCGGAACGGCGGTTTCCGGCCACACCAGCAGGTCCACCGGCCTGGAGCTGAAGCTCAGGTCGCGGTATAGCGCCAGTTGCGCGTCGATGTGCGCGGGGTCCCATTTCAGGTCCTGCTCGACGTTGCCCTGGATCGCAGCCACTTTCAGCGGCTCGCCTGCCGGAATGGTCCAGGCATGGCCCTTGAGCGCCAGGCCCAGCCCCCAGGGGGCCAGCAACAGCACACTGGCCACGGCCAGGAACGAGGGGCGGGTGCGCAGGCGGTGCAGGTTGCACAGCAGGGCGGCGGTGAGGGCGAGGGTGAAGGAAATCAGCCATACCCCGCCCAGCGGCGCAAGGCCGGCCAACGGGCCGTCCAGTTGGCTATAGCCGGCGTAGAGCCAGGGGAAGCCGGTCAGGAACCAGCCGCGGAAGGCCTCTTGCAGTAACCAGAGGGCGGCGAAGCACAGGGCGTCGGCCAGTGGTGCTTCGTTGCGGCGTAGCCAGCGCGCCCATAGCCAGGTGGGCAGGGCGAAGAACCAGGCCAGTGCGGCGAAGAACGCCAGCAGCAACACGATTGCCAACAGCGGCGAGGCGCCGCCGTAGGTGTTCATGCTGACGTAGATCCACCAGGTGCCGGCGCCATACAGGCCGAACCCAAACCACCAGCCACGCCACATGGCCTGGCGCGGGCTGAGCTCGCGCAGGCCAAGGTAGAGCACCGCGATGGACAACACCGCCAACGGCCAGATGTCGAACGGCGCCAGGGCCAGGAGGGTGGAAGCACCGGCCGCCAGGGCCAGCAGGTTACCGGGCCAGCCGGGGCGGGTGATCCAACGCATGTTTGTCCTTAACGGGTGATCGGGGTCAGGCGCAGCAAGTGTATCCGCCGGCTGTCGGCGTTGAGAATACGGAACTTGTAAGACCCGATCTCAGTGGTTTCGTTGCGCTTGGGCAGGTGGCCAAAGGCGCTCATCACCAGGCCGCCGACCGTGTCGAACTCGTCATCGGAGAACTCGCTGTCGAAGAACTCGTTGAAGTTCTCGATCGGGGTAAGCGCTTTGACCAGGAAATCACCGCTGGGCAGTGGTTTGATGTAGCTGTCTTCCTCGACGTCGTGCTCGTCTTCGATATCGCCGACGATCTGTTCCAGCACGTCCTCGATGGTGACCAGGCCCGCCACGCCGCCATATTCGTCGATGACGATGGCCATGTGGTTGTGGTTGGCGCGGAATTCACGCAGCAACACGTTCAGGCGCTTGGACTCGGGTACGAAGGTGGCCGGGCGCAGCAGGTCCTTGATGTTGAAGCTGTCGCCGTTCTCCTTGAGGATCAACGGCAGCAAGTCTTTGGCGAGCAGGATCCCGAGCACATCGTCATGGCTTTCGCCGATTACCGGGTAGCGCGAGTGCGCGGCGTCGATCACCGCCGGCAGGAACTCGCGAGGCGACTGGCCGGCCTTGATGCTGTTCATCTGCGAGCGCGGCACCATGATGTCGCGAACCTGCAGGTCGGCGACCTGAATGGCGCCTTCGACGATGGTCAGCGCTTCGCTGTCCAGCAATTTGTTCTGATGGGCTTCGCGCAGCAGCTCAAGCAGCTCCTGGCGGTTTTTCGGCTCATGGGCAAAAGCCTGGGTCAGTTTACCCAGCCAGGACTTCTGCCCGTTGCTCGATCGATCTTCGCTCATGGCGGTTCTCGTGATCCTTCGTGTATCAGTGTGTGATTGAGTCGGTTTCATCATCGGCATACGGGTCAGGGTGACCCAGTTCTGCCAGCAATTCCCGTTCCAGGCTTTCCATTTCCTCGGCCTCCTCATCCTCGATGTGGTCATAGCCGAGCAAGTGCAGGCAACCGTGGATGACCAGATGCGCCCAGTGCGCTTCCAGCGATTTGCCTTGTTCGGCCGCTTCGCGCTCGACCACCGCTACACAGATCACCAGGTCGCCCAGCAGCGGGATATCGAGCAGCTCATCGGGCACATCGGCCGGGAACGACAACACATTGGTCGCGTAGTCCTTGTGCCGGTAGGTGTGGTTCAGCTCGCGGCCTTCGGCTTCGTCGACCAGGCGAATGGTCATTTCCGAGTCGGCGCTGCGCTGGCGCAACGCCAATTCACACCAGCGGCGCAAGGCGGCGTCTTCTGGAGTGGCAGCATCCGTGGCCCGTTGGATATCAAGTTCAAGCATCTTTGCCGGGCGCCTCGGGCTTGGACTGGCGGGCTTCGAAGCGGTCGTAGGCTTCGACGATACGCTGAACCAGTGGGTGACGAACCACATCCTTGGGTTGGAAATGGGTAAAGCTGATCCCCGGGACGTCCTTCAGCACCTCGATGACGTGCGCCAGGCCCGACTTGGTGCCACGGGGCAGGTCGACCTGGGTGATGTCACCGGTGATCACCGCGGTAGAGCCGAAGCCGATGCGGGTCAGGAACATCTTCATCTGCTCAAGCGTGGTGTTCTGGCTTTCGTCGAGGATGATGAAACTGTTGTTCAGGGTGCGGCCACGCATATAGGCCAGAGGGGCGATTTCGATCACCTGGCGTTCGATCAGCTTGGCCACGTGTTCGAAGCCGAGCATTTCGTACAGGGCGTCGTAAAGCGGGCGCAGGTACGGGTCGATTTTCTGTGCCAGGTCGCCGGGCAGGAAACCGAGCTTTTCACCCGCCTCGACCGCCGGGCGCACCAGCAGGATGCGGCGCACCTGTTCGCGCTCCAGCGCGTCCACGGCGCAGGCTACGGCCAGGTAGGTCTTGCCGGTACCGGCCGGGCCGATGCCGAAATTGATGTCGTTGGCCAGGATTTCCTTGACGTAGCGCTGCTGGTTGAGCCCGCGCGGGCGGATATTGCCCTTGCGCGTGCGCAGCGACACGCTGACCTCGTTGACGGCCGGGTTGTCGATGTTCTCGACAGCCGATTCCTGCAGGTACAGGTGCACGGTTTCCGGTGACAGGTCGGTGGCCTTGGTCTCGCGATAGAGACGGCGCAGCAGCTGTTCGGCAGCGGAGGTGGTCCTGGGTTCGCCGATCAGTTCGAACTGATTGCCGCGGTTGCGGATCTCGATGGCCAGGCGCTGTTCGATCAGGCGCAGGTGCTCGTCGAACTGGCCGCACAAGTTGGCGAAACGGTGGGCCTCGAAGGGTTCGAGGATGAAACGATGGGGTTCTATGGGTGCGTTCAAGGTCGTTTTTAGCCGCTCGACGGCAATGGAGTTGAACTCAAGAATAACCCTTGAATGGCAGTGGCGAAAGCACTGAAACGTTCAACGGTATGTACGGGCTGTTCTGGCCTCCCCGCGGGTCAACCCGCTCCGGCAAGGACGGTGGGGATCCTGTGGGCGCGGGTTCACCCGTGAACAGGCCAGAACAGGTATCATGCCCACCTTTTCTTACGCATGTGTTATCTGGCCGAACATGAGCAAACGCGAACCCGCCATCTATAAAGTGATCTTCCTGAACCAGGGTCAGGTCTTCGAGATGTACGCCAAGCAGATCTACCAGAGTGACCTGTGGGGTTTTCTGGAAATCGAGGAGTTCGTGTTCGGAGAGCGGTCGCAACTGGTAGTGGACCCGAGTGAGGAGAAGCTCAAGAGCCAGTTCGACGGAGTGGTCCGCAGTTTCGTGCCGATGCACTCGATTGTGCGCATCGATGAGGTGGAGCGCCTGGGCACGGCGAAGATCAGCGAGGCCAAGGGCGGCGGCAATGTGATGCCGTTCCCGATGCCAATGCCGGAAAAGTGACCTTCAGGGAAGCGGCGAGAACGGCGTGCGTCCTTCGGCGTTCTGCAGTTCGAGCAGGTACTTGCGGAAAATCTGGCCGAGCACCTGGGTGGCATGCTCCAGTTCGTCACGGGGCATTTGCTCGGTCACTTCGTCGGCCATGTCCAGCGCATCTTCGGCGCCGTTGACCGCAGCCATTTTCAGCAGGATGTAGGCCTGCACGTTGTTGGCCTTGACCCCTTCGCCATGGAAGAACATGGCACCCAGACGGTATTGGGCGTCGGCTTGGCCTTGCAGCGATGCCTTCTGGAACCAGTCCAGGGCTTTGCCCAGGTTTTTTGGCGTTTGCGTGTAGTAATACTCGCCCAGTTCGAATTGCGCCTGGGCATCCCCCGCAGTCGCCGTCTGCTCGCAGGCCTTGAGGGCGTTTGCCAGGTCTTCAGGCTGAACGTTCAAGGTGCAGCGGCCCGTCGCCGGAATCAGCAACGAGTTACCGCCCTCCGCCAGGGCCAGCAGGGGCTGAAGAAGCAACAGGCAGCCCAGGGTCAGGGCGCGGCCGGTGCGGTTCATGGGGATCGACTTACCTCTGCAAAGCTGCGGCCAATGTCTCTGGTGGCACATTATGGGATAAGCAGCGCCAACCTTACAAAGTTTTACTCGAATTTCTGCTTGGTTGGGGAAGTCAGCTGATTGTGCGTGCGTATTTATTGCCTGTGCCGGCCTCTTCGCGGGTGAACCCGCGCCTACAAGGGGGTGTCGCTTTCATGAGTGTAGGCGTGGGGTTGCTCGCGAAGAGGCCGGTACAGGCTGGCCATCACTTCAGGGCAGCAAAGGCTTTCTCAGCCGCATCCAGGGTGATCTGCAGCTCCTTGTCGCCATGGGCGATGGAGGTGAAGCCCGCCTCGAATGCGCTCGGTGCCAGGTATACACCACCGTCGAGCATCAGGTGGAAGAAGCGCTTGAAGCGCTCGGCATCGCTGGCCATCACGTCTTCGAAGGTGACGATATCGTCGGCGCCGCTGAAGTACAGGCCGAACATGGCCCCGGCCTGGGTGGTGACGAATGGCACGCCAGCGGCATCGGCGCGTTGCTGCAGGCCGTCAAGCATGCGGCTGGTGTAGTCGGTCAGCTCGGCGTGGAAACCTGGGCGGCTGATCAGCTTGAGGGTGGTCAGGCCGGCGGCCATGGCCAGCGGATTGCCCGACAGGGTGCCGGCCTGGTAGACCGGGCCGAGCGGGGCGATGCAGCCCATGATTTCACGCTTGCCGCCGAAACAGCCGACCGGCATGCCGCCACCGACGATCTTGCCGAAGGTCGACAGGTCCGGCTTGATGCCGTAATGGCCCTGGGCGCCGCCGAGCGAGACGCGGAAACCGGTCATCACTTCGTCGAAGATCAGCACCACGCCATGCTTGTCGCATTGCTCGCGCAGGCCCTCGAGGAAACCCGGTGCCGGTGGTACGCAGTTCATGTTGCCGGCCACCGGCTCCACGATGATGCAGGCCACGGTCTGGCCAACGTCGGCCAGGGTCTTCTCGACGGCGGCGATGTCGTTGAACGGCAGGGTCAGGGTGTGCTTGGCGAAGTCCGCTGGCACGCCTGCCGAGCTTGGCACGCCTTGGGTCAGCAAGCCGGAGCCGGCTTTTACCAGCAGGCTGTCGGAGTGGCCGTGGTAGCAGCCTTCGAACTTGATGATGGCATCACGGCCAGTGTAGCCACGGGCCAGGCGGATGGCACTCATGGTGGCTTCAGTGCCCGAGCTGACCATGCGCACCATTTCCATCGACGGTACGATCGAGCAGACCAGGTCGGCCATCTCGGTTTCCATGGCGGTCGGCGCGCCGTAGGACAGGCCGTGCTCCAGCTGCCTGCGTACCGAGTCCAGCACGTCCGGGTGGCCGTGGCCGAGAATCATCGGGCCCCAGGAGCCGACGTAGTCGACGTAGCGTTTGTCGTCCTCGTCAACGACATAGGCGCCTTCGGCATGCTTGAAGAACAGCGGCGTGCCGCCAACGCTCTTGAAAGCGCGGACTGGCGAGTTGACACCGCCAGGGATGTGCTTCTGGGCTTGGGCGAACAGGGCTTCGGAACGGGACATGGAAGTATCTCTCGAATCAGGATGCGAACAAGGCGTTGAAGGCGCGGGCGCGGCGGGTGACTTCCTGCGCGCTGTCGGCACCGAACAAGCCGTGGATCACCGCCAGCAGGTCGGCACCGTGGGCGACCAGCGGGGCGGCGTTGTCGAGGGTGATGCCACCGATCACGGCGATCGGCAGTTTCACCTGGGCGCGGGCCTGCTCAAGCAGGCCGAAATTGGCAGCGGGCGCGCCCGGCTTGGTGACAGAATTGAAGAAGCGGCCAAAGGCCACGTAGCTGGCGCCTTCGCTGGCAGCCTGGGCGGCCAGTTCGAGGCTGGCGTGGCAGGTGGAGCCGATGATTGCCTGACGGCCGAGCAGTGCGCGGGCCGGGGTCAGCGGGCCGTCGGTCTGGCCCAGGTGCACGCCGACACCCAGGCGGGCGGCCAGTTCGGCGTCATCGTTGATCAGCAACTGGGTGCCGTAACGCTCGCAGAGCTTCATCAGCCCTTCGGCTTCACGCAGGCGGCGCGCTGCATCGTCGCTCTTGTCGCGGTACTGCAGAAGGCACACGCCGCCTTCCAGGGCCGCCTCGACATGGGACAGGAAACGGCCGGCGAGCAGCTGGCTGTCGGTGATGGCGTACAGACCGCGTAGCTTCATTGAAGGCCTCGTATCAGGAGCAGAAGTCCAGGGGCAGGCGGCGCGGCACGTACTGGCCCTTGCCCAGTTGCTCGGCGTCACGCAGGGTGCGCCAGGTGTAGTCCAGGGCGGTGCGCACGGCGCTTTCCAGCTGCTCGCCGAGCGCCAGGCGGCCGGCCAGGGCGCTGGCCAGGGTGCAGCCCGAGCCGTGGTAGCTGCCTGGCAGGCGCTGGCAAGTCCAGGTGAAGTGCTGGCCTTCCTGGGTGTACAGGCGGTTGTGGATTTCGTCTTCGTCGCCGTGACCGCCGGTAATCAGCAGGTGTCTACAGAACGGCAACAGTTTCTCGGCACATTCGTCAGCGGTGCCTTCGGGCAGTTCGGCGAGGATGCGTGCTTCGGGCAGGTTCGGCGTGGCGATGGTCGCCAGCGGCAGCAGGCGTTCGCGCAGGGCGTAGCCCACTTCGTCCTTGCCCAGGCGGCCACCGCCACCGGCACGCAGCACCGGGTCGCAGACCAGCGGCAGGTGGGGGTGGGCGGCCAGCAGTTCGGCGACGGTGTCGACCATCTCGATCGAGCCGAGCATGCCCAACTTGACGGCGGCCACCGTGGAGTCGGCCAGCACGGCGTTGGCCTGGGCCAGCACCCACTCGCGGTCGAGCACGCGGAAGTCGGAAACGTTGACGGTATCCTGCACGGTCAGGGCGGTCACTGCAGGTGCAGCGTGGCAGCCTTGGGCGATCAGGGCTTCGATATCTGCCTGCAAGCCGGCGCCGCCACTGGGGTCGTGGCCGGAGAGACAGAGGACAACGGGGCGGGAGCTGTAGGTATTCATGGTCGGCGAGCTTACCACCAAACCTGTTTGGGCGGATCGTCCGACAAACGAGTTTTACTGATCGATCGGTCAGGTTACTGATTGGTTTTCTTTTGAAAGCATTGATTTAGAGCCTTTTCTTTGTGTTTTTATGTGGCCGATTGCCAGGTTGTGAGGCTATGCTAGAGTGCTCGGATAACTCGACAAACGGGTGCTGCAGGATCACGTCGTCTCAAACGGATGGGAGGCTACCGCGACGCGACCGGGCAGGCCATGCTGGGGCTGTATGCGCTATTTGCTGATTGTGCTTATGGGTTTGCTGCCCGTGCTGGCCGGAGCGGTCGATTTCGACGACGCTACCCGGCATCTCCCACTGGGCAAGGCCATGCAGGTTTATGAAGACCCCGATGGCAATGCCAGCATCGCTCAGGTGAGTGCCCCCGGGTTTGCCAAATACTTTCAGCCCCACCGTGAGGATGTGCTGAACGCCGGTTACTCCACCTCGGTGTTCTGGCTCAAGGTCGAGCTGCGCCCCGTTGCCGTGCCCAGCGCAGCCCCGCGACAATGGCTGCTGGAGCTGGCCTACCCGCCGCTGGATCACCTCGAACTGTATCTGCCTGACAGCAGCGGCTTGTACCGCCTGGCGCAGCGCACGGGCGATGCCTTGCCCTACGACAGCCGGCAGATCCGGCAGAACCACTACTTGTTCGAACTGCAACTGCCACCTGGCAAGGTGACCACCGCGTACCTGCGGCTGCAAAGCCAGGGTTCGGTGCAAGCGCCGCTGGCACTATGGTCCCCTGACGCCTATCTGGAAGAGCAGCCCACGCGCCTGTATGTGCTGGGGATGATCTACGGCGTGTTGCTGGTGATGCTGGTGTACAACCTGTTCATCTACCTCAGCGTGCGTGACGTCAGCTACCTCTATTACATCCTTTACATCGCTTCGTTCGGCCTTTACCAGGTCTCGGTGAATGGCGCCGGTGTAGCCTATTTCTGGCCAGACAGCCCTTGGTGGGCGAATGCCTCCACGCCTTTGTTCATCGGTGCAGCCGGCCTGTTCGGTTGCCAGTTCGCCCGGCACTTCCTGCAATTGGGCAGCATCAGCCGTGGTTTCGACCGCCTGTTGCAACTGCTGATGCTGGGTGGCGCGCTGGTCATGGTACTGGCGGTGAGCATGCCCTACGGCATTGCGCTGCGCATGGCCACGCTGCTGGCGCTGCTGTTCACCATAAGCGTTTTCAGCGCCGGCCTTTATGCCTGGTGGCGCGGCTTTCGAGTGGCGCGCTGGTTCATCATCGCCTGGACGGCGTTCCTGCTTGGTGGCCTGGTCAACACCTTGATGGTGCTGGGCTACCTGCCGAACGTGTTCATCACCATGTATGCCAGCCAGCTCGGTTCGGCCTTGGAAGTGGCTTTGCTGTCGCTGGCGCTGGCCGACCGCATCAACAGCCTGCGCGAGCAGCAGGCACAGACCTTGCGTGACACTGGGCGTACGCTGGAGCAACTGAACTTGCAACTGGCCAGGAGCAATCGCCTGAAGGACGAATTCCTCGCCAGCGTGACGCATGAGCTGCGTACCCCGATGAACGGAGTGATTGGCTCGCTCGAGCTGATGCACACCCTGCCGATGGATGCCGAAATGGCTCAGTACCATCACACGGCAGTGGGGTCTGCCCAAGGCATGATGGATATGGTCGATGCCATTCTTACCCTGTCCGAACTGCAGGCCGGCCGCCTGCGGGCGCAGCCGGCACCGTTCAGCCTGCGCGCCCTGTTGCAAGGCTTGCGCGCCGGTTATGCCGGACAGGCGCTGGGCAAAGGCTTGTACCTGAGCCTGGATATTCCGGCCGACCTGCCGGACGGGTTGCTCGGTGACGGGCAGAAACTGGCGCACTGCCTGGGTTGCCTGGTGGACAACGGTTTGAAGTTCACCCATCAGGGCGGTGTGATGATCCAGGTGCGCGGCCGCCGGGTGGGCCCGGATGATCTGGCGTTGACCTTTACCGTCAGCGACAGCGGTATCGGTTTCGATGATCTGGAGCAGTCGATCCTGTACCAGCGGTTCTTCCAGGTCGACGGTTCGATGACCCGGCGGTATGGCGGTTTGGGGATTGGGTTGTCGATTTGCCGGCAGATGGGGGAGTTGCTGGGGGCCAGATTGGCGCATGAATCGACGCGCGGGCTGGGTAGCCGCTTCGAGTTGAGTTTGAATGTAGCGATTTCGCAGGTGCAGATGAGCCCGAACCTGCTGCAGGTGCGGCGCTCGCTGTAGGAGCGGGTTCACCCGCGAAAGGGCCGGGCCTGCTGGCCAATTTCCACCCGCCGTTCGTCGTTGCCGCCGCCACCGTATTCGCGGGTAAACCCGCTCCTACGCGCGCGCACGCCAGCAACCACACGTTTCGTCATTAATACCCCTTTGACTACCCCGCAAGCAGTGCTTCACTGGGTCTTTCAAGCCTACCCGGATCCAGGAGCCCCCCGATGAGCCTGCACCAGTACGCTGAAACCCACGAAGTCACCAACCAGCCGCCGCCGCTCGACGGCGCCAACCTGTACCGCCTCGACCTGCCATTGCAAGAATGGTCAAGGCGTTTTGGCGCGGGGTGGGCCGAGTCGCGGATCGACGCCTATGGTGCCCTGGCCGGCGGCCCGCTGATGCAGGCAGGCTTCCTGGCCAACGCGCACAAACCCGAGTTCAGCAGCCACGACCGCTATGGCCATCGCATCGACCTGGTGGAGTTCCACCCGGCCTACCATGAGCTGATGCGTACCGCCGTCGAACATGGCCTGCCTTCTTTGCCATGGGCCGAACCCCGTGCTGGCGCCCATGTTGCACGGGCGTCGATGACCTACCTGCACAGCCAGGCCGAGGCCGGTACCGGCTGCCCGCTGACCATGACCTTTGCCGCCGTGCCGGCATTGCGCCTGCAGCCTGAGCTGGCTGAATACTGGCTGCCGAAGGTCCTTGCCTGCGAATATGACCCGCGCAACATTGGCGACCGGCACAAGGCCGGGGTCACCCTGGGCATGGCCATGACCGAAAAGCAGGGCGGCACCGATGTGCGCGCCAACACTACCCGGGCCTATCCGGTCGGTGCGCCGGGCCCGGGGCAGGCCTATGAACTGGTTGGTCACAAGTGGTTCTGCTCGGCGCCGATGTGCGACGCTTTCCTGACCTTGGCGCAAACCGAAAAAGGCCTGAGCTGCTTCCTGCTGCCGCGCCACCGCCCCGATGACAACCGCAACCAGTTCTATATCCAGCGTCTGAAGAACAAGCTGGGCAACAGCTCCAATGCCTCCAGCGAGGTGGAGTTCCGCGGTGCGCTGGCGTGGATGATTGGCGAAGAGGGCCGCGGCGTGCCGACCATCATCGAGATGGTCGCCATGACCCGGTTCGACTGCATGGTCGGCTCCAGCGCACTGATGCGCCAGGCGTTGACGCAGGCGGCCCACCATTGCGCGCATCGCAAGGTCGGCGGGCGGGTGCTGAACGAGCAGCCATTGATGCAGAACGTGCTGGCCGACCTGGCCCTGGAAAGCGAGGCTGCGCTTGCCCTGAGCTTGCGCATGGGCCAGGCGCTGGAGCAACTGGACGACCCGCAGCAGGCGCATTTCGCCCGGCTGGTCACGGCGGTGGGCAAGTACTGGATCTGCAAACGTGCGCCGGCCATGATCAACGAGGCCGCCGAATGCCTGGGTGGCGCGGGTTATGTGGAAGACAGCATTCTGCCACGGCTGTACCGCGAGGCACCGGTCAACTCGACCTGGGAGGGCTCGGGCAACGTGCAGTGCCTGGATGTGCTGCGGGCCTTGTCCAAGGAGCCGGGCGTACTCGATGCACTGTTTGTCGAGCTGGGTGACGGGCATGGCGACCCGCGCCTGGCGGCGCATATCGGCAACCTCAAGGGTGCGTTTGCCGACACCGGTGACATGCAGTACCGCGCGCGGCAACTGACCGAGGATATTGCCCTGGCATTGCAGGCCAAGCTGCTGCTGGAGGCGGGGAATACGGAGGTCAGTGATGCGTTTATCGGCAGCCGCTTGGCCGGTGGTGGCCGGGTGTATGGGGCGCTGCCGCGAGGTGTGGATGTGGCGGCATTGGTATCAAGGGCTACACCAGCCTGGCCGCTGTAGCAGCGGGCTTGCCCGCGAATGCACCCAACACCGATCAATGGGGGTGTATTTAACCAAGAAGGCAGGCAAGATGGATCACATGCATGTCCAGACAGGAAGCACAGTGTGAGCCACGCTTTTGTAGTCGTTGATACCCCCGAACAGGCCGTCGACCGTCTGGCGGCCTTGCATGAACAGGCCACAGGTGCCCTGAGTAAGGCCCTCAAGCGTTACCTGAAGGACCGTACCGAGCCCGATACCGATGAGCGCGACCTGTTCCGCTACCCGGCTCTGCGCCTGACCTACTATAGCCATGGCGAAGTCGCCGCCACCACCCGCGCTTATGCCAAGGTCCAGGTTGCCGGCACCTACAGCGTCACCGTCACCCAGCCCGCTGCGTTCCGTGGCTACCTGCTGGAGCAACTGCGCCCGCTGATGCATGACTACACCGTTACGGTAGAAGTCGGCGTCAGCGAGCAGAACATCCCTTACCCCTATGTGGTCGACCAGGGCGACGAATTGGCCGGCAGCGGCATTACCGCTGCGCAGTTGGCGCGGGTGTTCCCCAGCACCGACCTGTCGGCGGCCACCGACAACATCGCCGATGGCCTGTACGACTGGGACCATGCTGAAATCATGCCACTGGCATTGTTCGATGCCGCGCGGGTCGACTTCTCGCTGCGCCGCCTGGTGCACTACACCGGCAGCGACTGGCGCCATGTACAGCCGTGGATCCTGCTGACCAACTACCACCGCTATGTTGACCAGTTCATCAGCCATGGCCTGGAACAGCTGCGTGACGACTCGCGCTTCGTGCGTATGGTGCTGCCGGGCAACGTCGTGATCGAAAAGGGCATGGACCATGGCGAAACCCAGGCTCTGGTGGCCAGCGTGGTCTGGCACCGCTTCCAGATGCCGGCCTACCACCTGATCGCCGCCGACGGCAATGGCGTTACCTTGGTCAACATTGGTGTCGGCCCGTCCAACGCCAAGAACATCACCGATCACCTGGCCGTGCTGCGCCCGCATTGCTGGCTGATGATCGGCCACTGCGGCGGCCTGCGGCAGTCGCAAACCATCGGCGACTACGTGCTGGCACACGCCTATATGCGCCGTGACGGCATTCTCGACCGGGTCGTGCCGCCGAATATCCCGATCCCGGCCCTGGCCGAAGTGCAGATGGCCTTGCAGGAGGCCGCCGCTCAGGTCACTGGCGAGCGTGGCGAGCAGTTGAAAAAGCGCCTGCGCACCGGCACGGTGCTGACCTACGACGACCGCAATTGGGAGCTGCGCTGGGCCCAGGAACGCCCGCTGATCAACCTGTCGCGTGCCGTGGCGGTGGACATGGAAAGCGGCACCATTGCTGCCCAGGGCTACCGTTTGCGCGTGCCTTACGGCACCTTGCTGTGTGTGTCCGACAAGCCGCTGCACAGCGAGATCAAACTGCCAGGTTCGGCCAACGCCTTCTATAACCGGGCGGTCAGCCAGCACCTGAAGATCGGCATTGCCGCCCTCGACCTGCTGCGCACCGAGCTGAACTCGCTGCACTCGCGTAAACTGCGCAGCTTCGATGAGCCGCCGTTCCGCTGAGGATCCATGTCACTGCCACCCCGTAACAAGCCGCGCCGCCCCCAGGCGCGGCCTGCCGCCGGCCCACGTCGCCAGGCCAAGGCGCCACCTGCCGAGCCTCGCCTGATCCTGTTCAACAAACCGTTCGACGTGCTGACCCAGTTCAGCGACGGTGAAGGGCGCGCGACGCTCAAGGACTTCATCGACATCCCGGGCGTGTACCCGGCCGGGCGGCTGGACCGTGACAGTGAAGGCTTGCTGTTGCTGACCAACGATGGCGGGTTGCAGGCACGGATTGCCGACCCGAAGCACAAGCTGGCCAAGACCTACTGGGTCCAGGTGGAAGGCGAACCGAGTGACGAGCAGTTGCAGCGTTTGCGCGATGGTGTGGCGCTGAATGATGGGCCGACCTTGCCGGCTGAGGCGCGGCGCCTGGAAGAACCCGAGCTGTGGCCGCGTAACCCGCCGGTACGCTTTCGCAAGAGCGTGCCGACCGGCTGGCTGGAGCTGGTGATTCGCGAAGGGCGTAACCGTCAGGTGCGGCGGATGACGGCAGCAGTGGGCTTGCCGACCTTGCGCCTGGTGCGCGTGCGCATCGGTGACTGGGCGCTGGATGGGCTGGGGCAGGGTTGCTGGCGGGAGGTCCCTGCCAAGCTTTAGTTCAGGTCAGGGCCCGCGAATGGCCCTGAAATGTTTTATACGCCTTCCAGAAAGCCCACCACCACGCTCTTGATGATAAAGGCCAGCACCCCAAGCCCCAGCACAAAGAACAGGATCAGCGTGCCGAACTTGCCTGCCTTGGACTTTTTCGCCAGGTCCCAGACGATGAAGCCCATGAACCCGATCAACACGGTGACCAGAATGATCATCATCCATTCTTCGAATACGGCGGGATCCATCGGTGTTCTCCAGGCGGGTTGAGCGTCCGATTATACGTCGGCTGGGTAAGCAATTAACGCAGGTGGGTCAATGGCAGCTCGGTGCTGGCCAACACCTGGTTGAGCACGAAGCTCGAACGCACGCTGGTGACGCCTTCGATGCGGGTCAGGCTGCCTAGAAGCAGTTTCTGGTAGTGGTCCATGTCCGGCACCACCACTTTCAACTGATAGTCGGCATCCATGCCGGTGACCAGGCTGCATTCGAGCACCTGTGGCAGGTTGCGGATGGCGGCCTCGAATGTTTCAAAGCGCTCCGGGGTGTGGCGGTCCATACCTATCAACACATAGGCGGTGAGGCTCAGGCCCAGCTTCTTGCGGTCGAGCAGGGCCACCTGGCGCGAAATGTAGCCGTCGTCCTCCAGTTGCTTGACCCGACGCGAGCATGGCGATGGCGACAGGCCGATGCGTTCGGCCAATTCCTGGTTGGAAATGCGCGCATCGCGCTGCAATTCGGCGAGGATGCTCAGGTCGTAGCGGTCAAGTTTGCTCATGGCATTTGCCTTTTCTGTTCGGATTGCTGCGAATTATCAATCCAGGGTGAAAAATTGCGCAAGTGCTATTTATCTGAGCAATCTTCGCAATCCTCTGTCGCAACCCGTCCGGTATCTTTATCACCAGAATCACTGCCCGGACATCAGTCCACGGCGACGCGCCCTAGGCGGGCGGTCGCGGCCAGCCATCCAACAGGATCTGCAGGCCCCCGGGCTACACACCTTCCAGAAGACGGTGTGAGGTGAGCCGGCGCCACAAGTGCCGAGCACGGACGACAATTCCTGAAGGGGGGCCCTGTGGCCTCCCTTTTTTCATGTCGGGAATTTTAATTGGCCTGTGTGGTGGGCGCGGTAGACTGGCGTTGGTTGCAGTTTTTTCTACCGAGAGGAACACCATGACGTCGCGCATCTGGCAGTTGGCAGGTGTTGGTTTGCTGGGTTTGAGCATCAGCCTTGGGGCCTTGGCTGAAGGGCCCGGCGAAGGGCCCGGTGAACGTGGCCAGCAGGTGCAAGGTGAGGGTGGACCGGGGCGCTCGCTCAACTCGCGCGACGAAGTGCGCCAGACCCAACCGCCGCGCCAGGGGTATTACCAGGACATTCCCCGCCGCCACGGTGATGATCACCACTGGCAAGCCGGTGGCCCGGGGCAACGGCCCGGTGGCGACTGGCACGGGCGCCCGGATGGCCACGGCAATGGCTGGGGGCCTGGGCCGCAGTATCGCCCGGGGCACACGGTGGACCATTTTTCTGACCGCTACTGGAAAGTGCCCTACCGGGGCGCTGATTATTTCTACTCGGGGGGGTACTGGTACCGCCCGCACGGGGGCAGTTACATCGTGGTGACCCCGCCGTACGGCGTGCGGGTCAATTACCTGCCGCCTTATGCGCGGGAAGTGTGGTTGGGTGGTGCGCTGTTCTTTCTGGTGGCCGATACCTATTACCAGTACCTGGCAGACAGCCAGGAATATGTGGTGGTCAATCCGCCGGTCGGCGTGCCGTCGCCCGTGCCGGTGGCCCCGGCAAATGGCGGGTATGACGTGGAGGCCTATCCGATGTATGGCCAGGGTCAGGAACAGCAGGAGCAGGACCGCTACCAGTGCCATCGCTGGGCGGTGAGCCAGTCAGGCTTCGACCCGGCGACGGCGACGTACGCACCGGCGGCCACTGTGCTCAGCCACTACCAGCGGGCGCTGGGGGCTTGCTTCAGTGGTCGAGGTTACAGCATCAACTGAACCCTGCACGGAACTGTGTAGGGGCGGGTTGACCCGCGAATACGGTAGCGGCGGCAACGGTGATCGGCAGGTGGAAATTGGCCAGCCGGCCCGGCCCTTTCGCGATGAACCCGCGCCTACAAGGGATTGCGTAATCGGTGGGGCATGGGGGTTACCTCATACCGGGTCGGCATGCACCATCACGTCCGCCTGTGGGTAACGCTGGCGGATCACCCGCGAGGCCTCCACGCACAAGCTGTGCGCCTCATGCAGCGGCAGTTGCCCCGGCAGTTCCAGGTGCAGTTGCACAAACCACTGGTTGCCCGACACGCGCGTGCGCAGGTCATGAACGCCTTTCACGCCTGCAACGGCCAGCACCAGCGCAGCCATGTCCTCGCCAACGTCGCCGGGTAACGCTTTGTCCATCAGGATCGCCGTACTTTCGCGGGCAATTTGCAGCGCGCTCCAGAGGATGTAAAAGGCGATGCCCAGGCCGAACAGCGCATCCAGCTGCGGCCAGCCAAAACGCGCCAGCAACAGGGCCAGCAGAATGCTGCCGTTGAGCAACAAGTCAGAACGGTAGTGCAGGGAATCTGCCCGTACCGCAGTAGAGCCGGTGAGCCGGATGACCTTGTACTGCAGCGCCAGCAGGGCGACCGTCAGCACCAGCGACAGCAGCATCACCGCGATACCGATTGAGGTATCACCCAGCGGTTGCGGGGTGGACAGACGCTCGACCGCCTGCACCCCGATCAGCACCGCACTGCCACCGATGAACAGCGCCTGCGCCATACCGGCCAAGGCCTCGGCCTTGCCATGGCCGAACCGGTGATCATCGTCGGCAGGGCGCAGGGCGTAGTGCACCGCCAGCAGGTTGAGGAACGAGGCCACGGCGTCCAGTGCCGAGTCGGTCAGCCCGGCCAGCAGGCTCACCGAACCGCTCAGCCACCAGGCCAGCGCCTTGCTCAGCACCAGGATGCTGGCCACCGCCAGTGACGCGCGCGTGGCCAGGCGGAGCAGGCGCTGGTGTTCAGCCGGAGTAGTGATCATCCGTGGTCAGCGTCCGTGTGGCTCAGGCTGCCGGTACCAGGCCCATACTGGCCAGTTGTTCGATGCTGCCGCGGTGCTGGATCAGCCGTGGGTCGTTCAGCGGCAGGCGCTGGCCCAGTTCGCTTTCCAGAATGGCTTGCAGCTTCAGGTTGTCGACCTTGCCATCCGGGCTGACGGCTTCTTGCAGTTTGGCCGGGTCAACCTGGGCAGTGCGGCCACCTGGGTAGTAGATGGCGCCGGTGGCAAAGTCGATACCGAAGGCAATCAGCCCCGGGATTACATAGAACAGGATGCCAATGGCATCCATGGCGGCAACCACAGGGTCGATCTTGCCGCCGATCTGGCCGCGCCGGTCCGGGTAGAAAATGGTGCCGCAGGCCGTCAGTTGGGTCAGCAGGGTGGCGATGAGGGCGCCACCGATGACGCGGGTCGAGATGCGCATGTAAATCTCCGAAAAGGTGTTCAGCAGGACAAGCGAAGCGCCTGCACCTGATGTTAAGACCATGATAGAGCAGGCTGGGTTCGCCGTTATACTCGCGAGACTGTTCGAGGACCACCATGATTTCATTACCCATTGATGCTGCCTTGCCCGCCCTGCGCCAGGCTCTGGAAAACCGTGACGAAGTGGTGCTTGAAGCGCCGCCTGGCGCTGGCAAGACCACCCGCGTGCCACTGGCGCTGCTGCACGAACCGTGGCTGGCCGGGCAGAGCATCCTCATGCTCGAGCCACGGCGCCTGGCTGCGCGGGCAGCGGCCGAACGGCTGGCCAGCGAGCTGGGCGAGCAGGTTGGGGAAACAGTGGGTTACCGCATCCGTCTGGACAGCAAGGTCGGCCCGAAAACCCGTATTGAAGTGGTGACCGAAGGCATCCTCACACGCCGCCTGCAAGCCGACCCGGCGCTGGAAGGGGTGGGCCTGCTGATTTTCGACGAATATCACGAACGCAGCCTGGATGCCGATCTCGCACTTGCGCTGAGCCTTAACGGCCGCGAGTTGCTGCGTGACGACCCGCCACTGAAGATTCTGCTGATGTCCGCGACCCTGGAAGGCGAGCGCCTGTCGCGGTTGCTGCACGATGCCCCGGTGGTCAGCAGCGAAGGCCGCATGCATCCGGTGGATATCCGCTGGGGGCGGCCGTTCCAGCCAGGCGAGTTCATCGAGCCACGGGTGGTGGACAGCGTGCTGCATGCGCTGGCTGACCAGGCCGGCAGCGTGCTGGTGTTCCTGCCTGGGCAAGCCGAGATCCGCCGGGTTCACCAAAGCCTTCAGGAGGTACTGGGCGCGCGCCCCGAGATTCTGCTGTGCCCGCTGCATGGCGAACTCGACCTCAATGCCCAGCGTGCCGCTATCGATCCGCCGCCCAAGGGATCGCGCAAGGTGGTGCTGGCCACCAACATCGCTGAGACCAGCCTGACCATCGATGGCGTGCGCGTGGTGATCGACGCAGGCCTGGCCCGAGTGCCGCGCTTCGACCCCGGCAGCGGCATGACCCGCCTGGACACTCAGCGCATTTCCCGCGCCAGTGCCACCCAGCGCGCTGGGCGTGCCGGCCGCCTGGAACCCGGCGTGTGCTACCGCCTTTGGTCCGAGGCCCAGCATGACCAGCTGGCCGCCCATGGCAGTGCCGAGATTCTCCAGGCCGACCTGGCCGGGCTGGCCCTGCAGTTGGCGCGCTGGGGTGTAACCCCCGAGCAGTTGCGCTGGCTCGACCAGCCGCCAGCTGCAGCGTACGCCCAGGCACAGGACCTGTTGGCGCGACTCAGCGCCTTCCGGCCGGGCAGCCGCGACACCCTCAGCGAACATGGCCAGGCCATGGCCGAACTGCCGGCTCACCCACGCATCGCGCACTTGTTGCTGCGCGGCCAGGACCTGGGCCTGGCACAGATGGCCTGCGATGTGGCTGCACTGCTGGGGGAGCGGGACATCCAGCGTGGCGGTGGTGCCGACTTGCACAGCCGGCTTGCGCTGGTCAGCGGTGAGAGCAAGGCTGCGCGTGGCGGCCAGGGGGGTGTGCAGCGTGCTCGTCAGCTGGCCCGGCAATACCGTGGCCTGTTGCGTGGCAAGGTCGGTGCACCGGTTGCCGACCCGGACCACCCACGCTGGCTGGGCGCCCTGTTGGCGCTGGCCTACCCCGACCGGGTCGCCCAGCAGCGCCGGGCGGGCGGGGCGGAGTATCGGCTCGCCAACGGCCGTGCGGCCCTGTTTGGCGAAGTCGATGCATTGATGAAGTGCCCATGGCTGGTGATCGCCGACCTGGGTAGCCGCCAGGGGCAGCGTGAGGAGCGGATCTATCTGGCAGCCGAATTCGATCCGGCGTTGCTCGAGGGTGTGCTGGCCGAACAGGTCGAGCGGGTCGATATCCTTGATTGGGACGAGCGCGAGCAGGTGTTGCGCGCTGAGCGCCAGGTGAAAGTTGGCGAACTGGTCCTCAGCCGCGAGCCGCTGCCCGGGCTGGATGATGAAGCCAGGGCCCGAGCGCTGCTTGGCCTGGTCCGGCGCAAAGGTTTGAACCTGCTGACCTGGACGCCGGAACTGCGGCAATGGCAGGCACGTGTGGCGCTGTTGCGTCAGCTCGACCTGCAGAAGGATGGCCACAGCGAATGGCCTGACCTGGGGGACGAGGCCCTGCTGGCCAGCCTGGAAGACTGGTTACAGCCTTACCTGAGCAAAGTATCGCGCCTCAGCCACTTTGCCGCGCTGGACTTGCCGTCGATGCTGCGCAACCTGCTGCCCTGGCCGCTGCCGCAACGCCTGGAAGAACAGGCCCCGGCGCATCTGGCCGTACCGTCCGGCTCGAACATCCGCCTGGATTACAGCGAAACCCCGCCGATTCTCGCCGTGCGTCTGCAAGAACTGTTCGGCCTTGCCGATACCCCGCGCATCGCCAACGGCCGGCAGCAGGTCAAGCTGCACCTGCTGTCACCGGCACGTCGGCCGGTGCAGGTGACCCAGGACCTGGCCAGCTTCTGGCGCACGACCTATGCCGAGGTGAAGAAAGACCTGAAAGGGCGCTATCCGAAGCATTACTGGCCGGACGACCCTCTGGTGGCCGAGGCTACGGCGAGGGCCAAGCCGAGAGGGAGCTGATGCACAACACTGAGTGTGGCAGGCCGCCCCCGGTGGCCTCAGGTGCTGGCTTCACCTTCCAGCAACATGAACAGGCGGTACAGCACCACGGTGCTGAACAGCTGCAGGAAGCCGCTGAGGCTGTCCATGGCCAGTTCCATCCCAGGTGATGGCTCGGGGAAGGCCATCAAAAGCAGCCCGTCGATGAGCCAGATCGGTGCCAGCACGCCGACCACGCAGATCATGATGCGCATGAAATGCCCGGTGGTCATGCTTGCGCTTTCGCGCATCGCCTGCACCACCGGCCGGCCGCGCAGCACCAGCAGGTACTCGGCAAACACCAGGTTGATCATGATCCACACCCCCGGGAAGATGAACAGCGCCAGGCCGGCCATGATCAGTAACGAGCTGATCAGGATCAGCAGGGCCAGTTGCGGCCACAGCTGCAGGGCGCGGGCGAACAGGTCGCGCTTGGCGATTTCCTGGCCGTTGCTGCGCGTGTCCAGATACAGGATCAGGGCTGCGCTGTACAGCGGGTAGAACAACAGGCTGACCAGCATGCCGTAGGCCGGTGATGCCTGGTCGCCCAACTGCCGGTACAGCAATTGGGTGACCAGGGCTTCCACCACCACCAGCGGCAGGCACAGCTGCAGGATGTTTGGCAGGTGACGGCGGAAGAAGTACAAGGAGTCGCGCAAAACGCTCAGCGGATTCATCAGTCAACATCGCATGGCAGTAAAAACAGGGGCCTAACTTTAGCCCAAAGCAGGCCTGGGGCTGTCACTTGCTGAAAAAAGTTTCACCGCAGCAGTGATTGAATCCCGCGCCTGTACGCCCCATCTTTGACGCTGTCCGATGTCCCGCTACCCCACGAGGTCGCCCCATGAACACTGAAGAACAAACCCTGATCGACGGCCTGTTCGGCCGCCTCAAGCAAGCCGAAGACCCGAGCCAGCCGCGTGACGCGCAAGCCCAGGCGTGCATCGAGCAGCACGTGCGTCAGCAACCGGCGGCGCCTTACTACATGGCCCAGGCGATTTTGGTGCAGGAGGCCGCGATCAAGCGCCTCGACGAACAGAACAAGCAGCTGCAAGCCGAGCTGCAGCAGGCCCGTGCCCAGGCTCAGGCGGCACAAGCCGCCAGCAGTGCGCCGAGCAATGGCGGGGGTGGTTTCTTGTCCAGCATCTTTGGTTCGGGTGGGCGCAACGCAGCCCCGGCGGTGCAGCCACAGCGTCCTTCGGCGCCCCCTGTAGCATCCGGTGGTGGCTGGCGCGAGCCGTCGGCACCTGGTTTTGGCCAACCTCAGGCGCCGCAGCCTGGCTATGGTGCGGCGCCTGCGCGCAGCGGGGCCAGCAGCTTCCTTGGCGGGGCCATGCAGACCGCCGCCGGTGTAGCCGGTGGTGTGCTGCTGGCGCAGGGGATCAGCAGCCTGTTCAACCACAACTCGCAACCGGAAGAAGTGGTCGAGGTCATCAAGGAAGAACCGGCGCCAGCCAGCGACAGTGGCGGCTGGAACGACCAGGGCGGGCAGGAGCAAGTCGCTGACAACGGTGGCTGGGGCAGTGACCAGGGTGGATACGCCGAGGGTGGTTTCGGCAGCGATGACGGCGGGTTCTTCTCGGACGACGATTCTTACGTCTGACAGGTCTGGCATACTGCTGGCATTTCCGGGGGCGCTTTGCTTGCGCCCCTTCGCGGGCACGCCCGCTCCCACAGGTGTACGCGCGAGACCTGTGGGGGCGGGCGTGCCCGCGAAGGGCTGCGCAGCAGCCCCCGCAGCACTCCAGGCCAAAAATGAGGTTCCCAGGTGAAAAAGATCGCGTTGTTCGCCGATGTGCAGAACCTCTACTACACCGTGCGCCAGGCTCACGGCTGCCACTTCAACTACACCGCCCTGTGGGCCGATGTCAGCCGCGAAGGCCAGATCGTCGAGGCCGTGGCTTATGCCATCGACCGTGGCGACAGCAAACAGCAGCAGTTCCAGCAGATCTTGCGCAACCTCGGTTTCGAGGTTCGCCTCAAACCGTTCATCCAGCGCAGCGATGGCTCGGCCAAAGGTGACTGGGATGTGGGCATTACCCTGGATGTGATCGACGCGGCCAGCCGGGTCGACCAGGTGGTGCTGGCCTCCGGCGACGGTGATTTCGACCTGCTGCTGGAACGGGTCATCCAGCGCCATGGCACCGAAGCGGTGGTGTATGGCGTGCCGGGGCTGACGGCGTTGTCACTGATCCGGGCTGCCACCCGCTACGTGCCCATCGAAGGCGCGCTGTTGCTCAAACACTAAGGTCTTTTCATGGAACGTATCGCTGTCATCGACTTTGAAACCACCGGCATTTCCCCCGGTACCGGCTGCCGTGCCACCGAGGTGGCGGTGGTAATGCTCGAGGGTGGGCGCATTGTCGAGCGCTACCAGAGCCTGATGAATGCAGGCGTGCCGGTGCCGGCCTTCGTCGCAGGGCTGACCGGCATCACCACCGCCATGCTGCGCAGTGCGCCGCCGGTGGACAAGGTGATGAACGAGGTGGCCGAGTTCGTCGGCGGCACCCCATTGTTGGCGCACAACGCTGCTTTCGACCAGAAGTTCTGGGACTACGAGCTGAGCCGTATTGGCCGCAGCCGCAGCCAGCCTTTCGCGTGTTCCTTGTTGCTGTCACGGCGCCTGCTGCCCGCCGCGCCGAACCACAAGCTGGGCACTTTGACACGCTGGGCTGGGTTGCCAGACACGGGGACCGCGCACCGGGCCATGGCCGATGCCGAAATGGCCGCCAACCTGCTGCAGCATCTGGCGGGTGTGTTGCACCAGGACCACGGAGTTCAGCAACTGTCGCACGAGCTGCTTTGCCGGCTGCAGAAGACGCCGGCTGCGAAAGTGCGCGAAGCGCTGGCCAAGTACAGTCAGGGGCTGGCAGGTGATCGTCCCAGGCGATAAGCCAGCCACACCGGATGCACCAGAATTGTGCCGCTCATTTGCACCCGTTCTGTAACGTACCTTCACCCAGGCAGGCCGTTAAACTGAGGCACCCGTAAACGGATTTCGAGTTTTCCCCATGCCTGCCTCCCGTCGTTTCCCGCTGTTGCTGATTGGCGCCTTCCTGGCCCTTTATCTGGTCTGGGGTTCCACTTACCTGTTCATTCGCATCGGCGTCGAGAGCTGGCCTCCGATGCTCATGGCCGGTGTGCGCTTCCTGATCGCCGGTGGCCTGCTGTACGGCTTCCTGCGTTGGCGCGGCGTGCCGGCACCTACCTGGCCACAATGGCGGGCGGCAGGGGCGATCGGTTTCTTGTTGCTCAGCTGCGGCAACGGCGGGGTGACCGTGGCCGAGCATGCCGGCGTGGCTTCGGGCGTGGCGGCTTTGGCGGTGGCGACGGTGCCGCTGTTCACCTTGCTGTTCGGCCTGTTGTTCGGGCACCGCAATTCGAAGCTGGAGTGGGCGGGGATAGCCCTTGGGCTGGTGGGCATCGGCCTGCTGAACCTGGGCTCCAACCTGCAGGCAAGCCCGATAGGTGCAGCGCTGATCATCTTCGCGGCGGCGTCCTGGGCGTTTGGCTCGGTGTGGAGCAAGACCTTGCCGCTGCCCCAGGGGCCGATGGCCAGCGCAGCGGAAATGCTGGTCGGGGGGGCGGTGCTGTTGCTGGGCAGTGTGCTATCGGGCGAACGCATGACACAGCTGCCGACCGCCGCTGGCTGGGGGGCGCTGGCCTACCTGGTGTTCTTCGGTTCGATCCTGGCGTTCAGTGCCTACATGTACCTGCTCAAGCACGTGCGCCCGGCAGCGGCCACCAGCTACGCCTACGTCAACCCGGCGGTGGCGGTGCTGCTGGGGATCGTCTTTGCCGGTGAGCAGATTGGCGCGGAGGAGTGTGTGGCGATGGCAGTGATCATCGGCGCGGTGGTGCTGATCGGCCTGCCGCAGTGGCGCAAGGCGCCTGAACCTGTGCCACCGTTGAAAGGTGAAATCTGCAAGTAGGCAGGGGCGATGCGGTAAACTTGCCGCCTTCGCTGAACCCCCTGACGGTATTGCCATGAATTTCGCCAAACTCGGCCTGATCGAACCGCTGCTGCGCACGCTGCAGCAACTGGACTACACCACCCCGACCCCGGTGCAGGCCAAAGCCATCCCCGCCGTGCTGGCCGGCCGCGACCTGATGGCCGCAGCCCAGACCGGTACCGGCAAGACCGCAGGCTTTGCCCTGCCTGTGCTGCAGCGCCTGGCGCTGGAGGGCGAGAAGGTGGCCAGCAACTCGATCCGCGCCTTGGTGCTGGTGCCCACTCGCGAGCTGGCCGAGCAGGTGCATAACAACGTGCGCGAATACGCCGAGAACCTGCCGCTGAGTACTTACGCGGTGTATGGCGGGGTCAGTATCAACCCACAGATGATGCGCCTGCGCCGGGGTGTCGACCTGTTGGTGGCTACCCCTGGCCGCTTGCTCGACCTGTTCCGGCAGAACGCCGTGAAGTTCAACCAGGTGCAGACCCTGGTGCTGGATGAAGCCGACCGCATGCTGGACCTGGGCTTTGCCGAAGAGCTGCAGTCGGTGTATGCGGCACTGCCGCGCAAGCGCCAGACGCTGCTGTTTTCCGCCACCTTCTCCGATCAGATTCGCATGCTGGCGGGGCTGGCGCTGAATGACCCGCTCAGTATCGAAGTGAGCCCGCGCAACGCCACGGCCACCAGCGTCAAGCAGTGGCTGGTGCCTGTGGACAAGAAGCGCAAGGCCGACTTGTTCTGCCACCTGCTGCGCAAGCAGCGCTGGAAGCAGGTGCTGGTGTTCGCCAAGACCCGCAATGGCGTCGATCAGCTGGTGGAGCGCTTGCTGGCCGAAGGTGTGAATGCCGACGGCATCCACGGTGATCGCCCACAGGCAACCCGCCAGCGTGCGCTGGACAGCTTCAAGGCCCGTGAGGTGCAAGTGTTGGTGGCGACCGATGTGGCGGCCCGTGGCCTGGATATCGATGACTTGCCGCTGGTCGTCAACCTCGACCTGCCGATCGTTGCCGAAGACTACGTGCACCGCATCGGGCGTACCGGGCGGGCGGGCAACAAGGGCGAGGCGATTTCGCTGGTGTGTGCGGATGAAGTGCAACTGCTGGCGGCTATCGAGGTGCTGACCCGGCAGACCCTGCCGCGTCACGAAGAGCCAGATTTCATCCCCGAGCACCGGGTGCCGATGACCGATGCCAGTGGGCAGGTTATCAAGAAACCGAAGAAGCCCAAGAAGCCGAAAGAAAACAGCGCCAAGCGCGGGCTGGGGCGCTGGATGGACAGCACTGAAGCCGGCAGCGCGGAACCGGCGGTGAAGGCTGTACGCAAGGTGCCGAGCTTCAATGGTGGGCCGCGCAAGCGCAAGCCTTGAGGTTTTGGGGCCGCTTTGCGGCCCTTTCGCGACGCAAGGCCGCTCCCACAAGGACTGCGCCAGGCTGCAGATGTGTACGGCGACTTTCAGGGCTTCCAGCGCCGGCTCGACTTTGATGCCCAGCGCTGCACCCGGCTCCATTACCCAGGGTTGATGGGCGGGTTTGCGGTGATGATGTTTCTCGACACTGCGCTGGGCTGAGGCTGAACACCGGCTTGTGGGAGCGGCCTTGTGTCGCGAAAGGGCCGCGAAGCGGCCCCGGCAAGCTGTCAGGAAGCCCGAACCCAATCCGCCGCTGCCCGCCCGGCGCGCAAGCCGCTGGCAAAGCACGCCGTGAGCAGATAACCACCGGTCGGCGCCTCCCAGTCCAGCATCTCGCCGGCACAGAACACCCCCGGCATGCCCTTGACCATCAACCCCTCAGCCAGGCCCTCGAAGCGGACTCCGCCGGCACTGCTGATCGCTTCATCCAGTGGCCGCGTGCGTACCAGGGTGATGGGCAATGCCTTGATGGCCCGGGCCAAAGCATCAACGTCGGCAAAGGTCGCCTGATCGGTCAGTTCGCGCAGCAGTGCGGCCTTGACCCCATCAATCCCCAGCTGGCTGTGCAGGTGCTTGGCCATGGAGCGTGAACCGCGTGGTTTGGCCAATGCCTGGGCAATCTTGTCCACAGGCTTGTCCGGCAGCAGGTCGAGCAACAACACCCCGCGGCCTTCACGGTGAATGGCCTCGCGTACCGGTGCCGACCAGGCGTACACCAGGCTGCCTTCCACGCCTTGAGCGGTGAGGATGAACTCGCCCTTGCGCGGTGCGCTGCCCGGGACGCTGAGGGCGATGTTCTTCAGCGGTGCGCCCGCGAACTTGTCCTTGAGCAGCGCGCTCCAGCCCTCTACTTCAAAACCGCAGTTGCTCGGCTGCAAGGGCGAGATATCCACAGCCCGTTCTGCCAGCAGCGGTTGCCAGCTGCCGTCAGAACCCAGGCGCGCCCAGCTGGCGCCACCCAGCGCCAGCACCACGACCGAGGCTTTCACCTGCCGTTCGCCCTGTGGATAAGCAATTCGCAAGCTGCCATCGGTGTTCCAGCCCAACCAGCGATGGCGGGTGTGGATAACTACTCCGTTGTCACGCAGGCGCTTGAGCCAGGCACGTAGCAACGGTGCGGCTTTCATGTCGGTGGGGAACACCCGGCCCGAGGTGCCGACGAAGGTTTCTATGCCCAAACCATGAATCCACTGGCGCAACGCGTCCGCATCGAAGTCGCGTAGCAGTGCTTCGATTTCGCGCTGGCGTTCGGCATAGCGTGCCACGAACGCCGGGTAGGGCTCGGAGTGGGTGATGTTCATGCCGCCGACGCCCGCCAGCAGGAACTTGCGGCCCACTGAAGGCATGGCATCGAACACCTCGACCGCCAGGCCTGCCTTGGCCAGTGCTTCGGCAGCCATCAGGCCGGCGGGGCCGCCACCGATGACGACAGCGGGGGGAGGGGGTGCGGGGTTCAGATCGGGCATGGTGGGCAGCAGGCTGTGGAAAAGAGGCGCATTCTACCGCAGCGCTGCCCATGGAAGCACTGATCAAAAAATAGCCAGTGTTATGCAGGCCTTGCCAGTAAAGGGCTACAGCGCCTTTCGCGCATGTTATCCACAAGCGGTTCCACAGTCATTGTGAACAACCTATGACACGTGCCGCGCTATGGTGAAGGATGCCGTGGCGTCTGGCCAAGGCTGTGCGGTCCTTGCTGTAGCCTCCGCCGATCACGCCCATCACCGGGATATCGCGGCCCAGGCAGTGGCGCAGCACGGCTTCGTCACGGGCGGCAACGCCTGCGTCGGTCAGCTGCAGGTAGCCCAGGGCATCGTCCTTGTGCACATCGACACCGGCGTCATACAGCACCAGGTCGGGTTGATAAAGCGGCAGCAGGTAGTTGAGGGCGTCGTCCACCACCTTCAGGTAGGCAGTGTCGCCCATGCCTCGGGGCAGGGGGATGTCCCAGTCGCTTTGTGCCTTGCGGGCGGGGAAGTTCTGCTCGCAGTGCAGCGACACGGTGATGGCCTCGGGCGTGTCGTGCAGGATGCGCGCGGTGCCGTCACCCTGGTGCACGTCGCAGTCGAAGATCAGCACCCGGTGTACCCGGCCTGCTTCCAGCAGGTAGCGGCTGATGACCGCCAGGTCGTTGAAAATGCAGAAGCCGGCGGGGTGGTCGTAATGGGCGTGGTGGGTGCCACCGGCGAGGTGGCAGGCGATGCCGTGCTGCAGCGCCATCTCGGCAGTCAGCAGTGAGCCGCCGACGGCGCGTACGGTACGCCGGGCCAGGGCCTCGCTCCAGGGCAGGCCGAGGCGGCGCTGGTCCTCGCGCGACAGTTCGCCGTTCATGTAGCGCTCAATGTAGCTGCGGTCGTGGGCCAGGGCGAGGATGTCGTTGGGGCAGATGTCCGGGCGCAGCAGGGCCTGGTCGGTGGTCAGCCCGCTGCCAACCAGGTGGTCGTGCAGCAGGCGGAACTTGTCCATCGGGAAGCGGTGTTCAGCGGGGAACTCCGGGCTGTAATCTTCGTGGTAGATCAACGGCAACGGCATGGATGGGGTCGCAATCAGGGCCAGTGCTGATCTTGCCATGACGGGTGACTGCAATGGGAGTACCTGTTTCTTGCGCCGGTACCGGCCCTTTGT